>NZ_JBAMYD010000012.1:0-255106 GCF_037002925.1 Rhizobium aouanii | reverse complement strand
CCATCTCCCCCACAAGGGGGGAGATCGGCAAGTGGCTTGAATTTCCCACCGATCTACCGTTTCGTCGTGCTGGACGCTCACTGTTTGGGAAGCCGGTGAGCCCAGCCGATCTCCCCACCTGTGGGGGAGATGCCCGGCAGGGCAGAGGGGGGCCGGCACGGCACGACAGCCAATGTCGGACGTTACCTCAGCTCATTCCCGGCCCGCACCACACCTTCTCCAAAACGGCGCAAACCCGGTCCGTCCCGGTCGAGCGCGAAATCCTCGAACCAGTCGCGATGCATGCCGGCGAGCATGGCGCCGATCATCTGCGCGGCGAGATAGGAAAAGGTAATGCCGTTGCCGCCGTAGCCATAGGCGGCGAACACATGCGGCGTCTCCGGCACCGGACCGATCAGCGGCAGACCGTCGGCCGTCTCGCCGAAAGTGCCGCACCAGGCGTGTTCCACCCGGATATCCGCTTTCGGCCACAGCCGCTTCATCTTCTCCTGGATTGCCATGGTCTTGGCCGGCAGCTTGCGGTTGCGCGCCTCCGCATCGATCGTCTCGTCATCCTCGCCGCCGGCGACGATGCGGTTGTCCGCCGTCGTGCGCATGTAGAGATAGGGGTGGCTGTCCTCCCAGATCAGCGCCCTGTCGCGCCAGAAATTTGCCGGGTCCTGCGGCACGGTGGCGAGCGCCCAGCTCGAACTGACCCGGTGCAGCTTCGGCATGACGAGGCCCGGCATCGAATAGCCGGTCGCCAGCACGACATGCCGCGCCTCGATGAAGTGACCCCCGTCCGTCTCCGCTGTCACGTGATCGCCTTCGCTGTGAAGCGTGGTCACGGAAGCACTCATCAGCCGCGCGCCGCGCCGCACGGCCATCTCGATCAAGGCCCAGGTCAAAAGCAGCGGATCGGCCTCCGCCGAACCCGGCGAATAGATCGCGCCATCCCTGTCGAGCTCGAACTGTGTGAAGAGATCGGGATGTTCGAGATAGACGCCGGGCAGGCCGGCCCGGCGGCGAAGCTGGCGTTCCTCCATGAGGTCTCGCGCACCTTCTCGGTTGGCGGCGAGATAGAGCGTGTTGCGCGGCCGGAAGCCGCAGGCGATCCCGTTGGCGGCGACCAGCTTGGAAATGCCTGCGACCGCAGCACCACTGCGGCGATAGATACCGGCCGCACGCTCGAAGCCGTAATAATCCTCGAGTTCGGTCAGCGTGCTGTCGATTTCCCATTGCAGCATCGCCGTGCTCGCCACGGTGCTGCCGAAGCCGGGCTCCTCCCGGTCGACGAGCGCCACGGAAAAACCGCGGGCCGTCAAATGTTCGGCAACCAAGGCACCGGTGATGCCGCCGCCGACTACCGCGACGTCGGTGGCAAAGCTCTGCTCGATCGGCCGCCATTCCGGCCGTATGCCGCTTTTCCCCCAGAGAGAACGGCCGCTCACCATCTGGTCGTGATCGGATTCGGTAAGATCGAGATCAGATGCCACGGACGTCTCCCCGGTTGATCATTTCGGCAATTGCGGCAGCGGCTTTTCCTCGATCAGCAGTTCGTCGATAACAGTCATGACGATCAGTGAAAGCGGCAGCGCCAGCATGGCGCCGACGGCTCCCCACATCCATGTCCAGAACAGGATGGCGAGGAAGACGACGAAGGGATTGATTTCCAGCCGCCGTCCCATCACTGCGGGGAAGATCAGGTTCTCCATGAGAAGATGCACGGTGAAGAAGGCTGCGGCCGGCATTAGGCCGATGACGATGCCATCATGGGTCAGGATGCCGGCGACCGCGACGGCAAGAGTCATCAGCGTGATGCCGAGATAGGGGATGAAGCTCGACAGGAAGGCAAAGAAGCCCCAGAGCACCGGGGCCGACAGTCCGCCGGCATAAGCGATGACGGTCATGACCACGCCGAGCCCGACATAGATCAGCGAGGCCGTTGCGAAGTAAAAGCCGAGCACCTGCTCGACAGCATTGATGACACGGATCGCCGCCAGACGCTGCGTGCGGGTGCGGAAGGTCATGATGATCGTCTTGCGCAGGTTGACCCGACCAGCGAGGAAGAACAGCAGCGCCGCAAAGAAGATCAGTCCCTGCACCAGCGCCGGCGTCAGGCTGGTGGTCACCACATGCAGCACATTGCCGGTATTTTCGAGCAGGGCACCGATCGACATCGACCCACTTTCGAATGTCGCCGGCGTGATATGCAGCCATGTGATGCGTTCCAGATAAGGCATGACGCGGTTGATGGTTCGCTCGGCGAAGGCGGGGCCTTCATTGGCAAGCGTCATTAGCGGGTCGGCGAGCGAGTTGATCAGCAGGAAGATCACCAGGGCCACGCTGCTTGACAGGATGAAGGCGTTGGCAAGCCGCGGCACGCCCATTCTGCTGAGCTTTTCCGCCGCCATGCCGAGGATCATGCCGACGACGACGGCAAGCGTGATCGGAATGAGGATCAGCGACATCAGGTAGACGGCGGCGAGGAAGAGAATGCCGAAGATGCCGATGATCGCCCAGGCCATGCTGACATCGAGCCCGTCCTTTTCTAGCCGGTGCAGCGGTGGCGGCGGCAGTTCTTCCGCAGCCTCTTTCAGCGATTGTGCCCAGGCGCTGGTATGGCGTTCGCCGATGGCGATCTTCTTTGCTTGTTTGCGGATGCCATTGGCGATGCCCATTGCGGTGAGGTCCCCGAAGCCCCAGTGCTTCGTGACGGAAACGCGCCGATGCCGTTCCGGTTCCCCCGCGCTCCAGCGCCTGTGTGCGGTAGCGGACATTTGTCGAGCCGGAGCCTCCGGCAGCACGAGCGGCCATCATGCGCATATTAGGCTTCGCGCCGGAACAAGTTTTCGGTCACGGGAGTTCGGCCTCGGAAGGAGTTACAGCTATGACTGCAGATCGAGATCAGATCAAAACCACCGAGACCTACGGCACCGAGCCGCCCTATGCGGACAAGGCGACGCTTGACGCCTCCGACCAGCGGCGATGGTGGGCCTGGGGGATACTTGGGGCGGGCTTGGCGGTCTTCATCATCGCCGGCGTCAGTGTCGCAATCTGGCCCGACCCCAGCAATAATGATCCAACGGCGACAGCCTCGACCAAGCCGGACCCGATCAATACGCAACCATCCGGCCCCGGCGCCTTCAACAACGATCCCGCCTCCGGCCCGGCAAGGCCTCCGGAAGCTGTGGATCGTTCACCATCGCCCAGCGGAAACGGTGGTGGGCCGACGCAGGTCACGACGCCATCGGGTGCCGAGAAGGTCCAATAGCCTCTTCGGATCAAGCCGAAAGCGTCATCAAATCGAGAGCGTCAGGCCGATGCCCCATGGATCCCTGAGGAACACGCCGCCGTCGCGCTTTTCGCTTTTGATTTCGAGACCGTCGAGCTTGGAGACCGCCGCATCCAGCGTCGCCTTGTCGTTAAAACGGATCTTATAGTCCGAAAGCCCGGTCATATTGCCGGTGCGTGCCGTCGCGCCGCGGCTGTTCCAGATATTGGCGCCGAGATGGTGATGGTAGCCGCCGCTCGCAAAGAAACTCGCGCCCGGATAGCGCGCCATCAGCTTGAGGCCGAGGACGTCGCGGTAGAAGTCGTCGGCCTGCGGGATGTCGCCGACCTGCAGATGCAGGTGGCCGATCGCCGTCCCCGCAGCCATGCCGTCCCAGCGATCGTCGGGCGCGCTGTTGTAGAGTGCCTGCAGGTCGAGGCGCAGCGTCGCCATCTCCACCATGCCGTCCTGATGGAATTTCCATTGTTCGTGTGGCCGGTCGGCGTAGATCTCGATGCCGTTGCCTTCGGGATCGGAAAGATAGATCGCTTCGCTGACGAGATGGTCCGAGGCGCCGTCGAGCGCGACGTTGTTGTGCGCCGCATGGCGCAGCCAGCGTGCGAGTTCCGTCCGGTCAGGCATCAGGAAGGCAGTGTGGAAAAGGCCGGCGGCATTGCGCGGCGCGATGGTCGCATTCTTCGCAGTGGTCAGCGTCAGCAAAGGCAGGTCGCCGACACCCAGCACTTCGCCGCTCGCCGTCTTCTCGAACACCGTCAGGCCAAGCATCGATTGGTAGAAGCCGGAAACCAGACCGAGGTCGGTCACGACGAGATGCGACCGGTCGATATAGGCGGGCCGCGTCAGCGCATAGGAAGTTTCGGTCGTCATGGCTTGTTCTCCTGCCTCTGAATTGGCCCGTAAGATAGAAGGCGTACCGGCGGTGGCGGCAAACATGCCGCCTGTGGCAAGCCCGAGGAAGTTTCGCCGGTTCATTCGCCTCTGATCTCCCCCCGGCTGCCGTACTTGACCCCTATATGGCGCATTCCGATTGTTCACAGAAGACCCGTTTTTGACGATGAAGCGTTGAGCAGATGTTGACGATGACTTGCGCCCACTTGATCGCGATCAATGCGATCATATCTCCATCAGAGGAACTTATATCTCAGTCATGGAGGGAAGCCATGTACAGGAAGATCATCGTAGCGATCGCGCTCGGCGGCATCGACAAGGGAGAAAAAATCCTTCGCAAGGCCGCGTCTCTGCTCGACGCAGGCGGCGAGATCATCGCGCTCAATGTCGTCGAGGATGTGCCGAGTTATGTCGCGATCGAACTGCCGGCCAATATGGTCGAGGACGTCATGAAGGATAGCCGCCAGCAGCTGGAAGCGCTGCTCGCCGCAGCCGGTGTTGCGGCAACTGTCGAGATCCGCAACGGCCCGCCCGCCAAAGCGATCATCTCGGCCGCCGAAAACCACGGCGCCGACCTGATTATCGTCGCCTCGCACGTTCCCGACTTTTCCAACTACTTCATCGGCGCCACTGCCGACCGGGTCGTGCGCCATGCCAAATGCTCGGTGCTGGTCGACAGGCAGAAGGTTTGAGTTTGCACCCTGCTGCCTGTCACGAAGATTTACCGCCCGTGCGCTTTGCCGCAGTTGCGCGCCCGTCCGTTCGATGCGACGATTGCAATCGGGTATGAAACGGATTGGCGTGCATGGGCGAGTTCAACGGCATTCGCTGGGCTTATGATAGATATGAATTGATCGCCGACGGTATCGTCCATGGCGTCGGTCTCGTGCTGGCGCTGATCGGGGCTACCGCGCTGATCTTCTACGCCACGGTCTGGAGCTCCTATGGCGCGCTCGCCGCCGCCTGGATCTATGGCGTCGGGCTGGTGCTGACGCTTGCCATTTCCTTTTCCTACAACGCCTGGCCGGTCTCGCGCACGAAATGGTATCTGCGCCGCTTCGATCATTCGGCGATCTTCCTCCTGATCGCCGCCACCTATACGCCGTTTCTCGAACGCGGCGCCGACGACCCGCTGCTCTTGTTCATGCTGGTCGCGATCTGGCTGTTTGCCGCTGTCGGCATTGTCTTGAAATGCGTCTTTCCCGGGCGTTTCGACCGTCTCGCCATCCTGCTTTATCTCGCCATGGGCTGGAGCGGCGTGCTGGTGGCCGAGCCCGTCGCCTCGCGCATTCCCGCCGCCTCGATGCTGCTGATCGTCATCGGCGGCGTCATCTATTCGCTCGGCGTCATCTTCCATGTCTGGGAGAAGCTGCGCTTCCAGAACGCCATCTGGCACGGCTTCGTCGTCACCGCCGCGGCCGTGCATTATTCGGCCGTCTTCACCTGTTTCAGCCTGTCGGCGCCGGGCCTCTGAACGACTGATGTGCCGGAGGTCGTCGGTCTTTCGCATCCGCCGTTTACATCTTTGCAGGCGGGGCGTATGCCCGCCTTCGCAAACAATATGAACCCGAGCATCATGACAGACGCTGTCCTCCTCCGCGACGCCACCGAAGCCGATCTTTCCGCCATTCGCGATATCTACAATCACGCCGTCGAGCACACGACGGCGATCTGGAACGATACGGTGGTCGATCTTGAAAATCGGCTGGAATGGTTCAGGGCGCGCAAGGCGCGCGGCTTTCCCGTCATCGTCGCCGAACTGTCGGGCAAGGTCGCAGGCTATGCCTCCTATGGCGACTGGCGGCCTTTCGACGGCTACCGCCACACGGTCGAGCATTCCGTCTATGTCGACAAGGATTGCCGCGGTGCCGGGATCGGCGAGCGCCTGATGCGGGAACTGATCGCGCGGGCGGCGGCCGGCAATATTCATGTGATGATCGCCGGCATCGAGGCTGAGAACACGGCCTCGATCAGGCTGCACGAAAAGCTTGGCTTCCGCATCGCCGGCAGATTTTCCGAAGTCGGCACCAAGTTCGGCCGCTGGCTCGACCTCACCTGCATGGAGCTTCGCCTGCCCGGCAAGGCGGGTTGACCCGCCTGCCTGCAAATCCGGACTGGTCCGGCAAGTTGCCCGGACTGATCAGGCAAGCCATTGTGAACGGCGCGCGCCATCTTTTTATTGTAGTCTGAGCTGTGTAAGAAAGTGGACGGCCTGCTTCGCCAGAGGCGGCCTGAATGCATCATGGGGGTGAACAGTTCATGGCAATGCAAAGATCGTCGCTCGGTCTCCTTGCCTTCGTCCTTCTGGCATTTCCGCCAATTGCCGCACGGGCCGCCGATTGCAGCAGTCTGGCCGAGCCGAAGCTCGACTGGCAGGAATGCACCAAGAAAAACCTGATGTTGCAGGGCAGTGATCTCGAAGGCGCCAATCTCGTCGGCACCGATTTTTCGCTGACCGATCTCGCCGGCGCTAATGTCAAATCCGCCAATCTGGAGAAAGCGACGCTGGTGCGCGCCTCTCTCGAGGGTGCACACGCCGAAGGCGCCAATTTCGCCAAGATCGAGGCCTACCGATCCAGCTTCGCCAATGTCGCCGCCGAGGGCGCGTCCTTTGCTGGCGCCGAGCTGCAGCGCGCCAATTTCGCCGGCGCCCAGCTCTCCGGCGCGAGCTTCGAAAAGGCCGAGCTCGGCCGCGCCGATTTCGACAAGGCGGTGCTGACGGGGGTGAAATTCTCTTTCGCCAATCTCTCCCGCGCCGATCTCTCCAAGGCCACCTTCGAAGGCCCGGCGACCTTCGAGCGCGCCTTCATGTTCCTGACCCGCATCGAAGGCCTCGACCTCTCGGGCGCCGCCGGGCTCGAACAGGCGCAGATCGACCTTGCCTGCGGCGATGCCTCGACGAAGCTGCCGGCAGGCCTCTCGGTACCCTCGACTTGGCCATGCCCTGCCGAGCACGATTGATTGGGGCTTTCGCGCGATACCGAGCGGTTGGTAAGGCCCTGTGGGCAACAATGGCTGGCGGGCAAGCAACGATCTGCTGGGACTGTCGGATTCGATTTAGTGCAATCGCAACTCGCCCGTGACGCGACGCCATTCGTGCGGTCCGATCAGCCGCTGGTGGCTATAGCGAACGGAATGCAGCGGCCCGTCAAGCTTGGACTGCCAGAAATCGAGGAACCTGTGCATTTCCGGAAAGTCCGGGGCGAGATCGTAATCCTGCCAGACATAGGTCTGCAGAACCGACTCAAAATCCGGCATGCGGTAGAGGATGTGCGCAGTGGTAAGGCCGTAACCGTTGAGCTGGCGCTCTATGTCCGATGAAAATTCCATGCTTCATCTCCATTTCACGACAATGAGAGGGTGGCGCATATCTTTGCCTTCATCAACTGGTTTCTCAACGCAGAAACAGTGTTTGTTGTTCCTTCTCAGTGTGTTAGCAGCCAATTCTGGTGAGTGCTAATTTTTTTTCGCTACCCCCCTTGAAATGGAAAAACCGCAAAACCAGATCATTCCGCGCAAAACGCTCGACAGAGGTTTGCACCCGCCCGGACCGGTCATCCGGTCCGGGCGGAGAACAACGTCATTATTGTTTGTCCATTGGAGGAAAACATGTCGTTCCGACCGCTTCATGATCGCATTCTCGTCCGCCGGGTCGATTCCGAGGAAAAGACCAAGGGCGGCATCATCATCCCTGATACCGCCAAGGAAAAGCCGCAGGAAGGCGAGGTTATCGCCGTCGGCCCCGGCGCGCGCAACGATGCAGGCCAGATCCAGCCGCTCGACGTCAAGCCCGGCGATCGCATCCTGTTCGGCAAGTGGTCCGGCACCGAGATCAAGATTAATGGCGAAGACCTGCTGATCATGAAGGAAAGCGACGTGATGGGCATCATCGAGGCCCAGACCGTCGAAAAAATCGCCGCCTGAGGCGTTCTCAGCACGTTAGTCAAGAAAAGCTGTCTATTGAAGGAGTGAAAGAATGGCCGCGAAAGAAGTCAAATTCCATACCGATGCCCGTGAACGCATGCTGCGTGGGGTCGATGTGCTGGCCAATGCCGTGAAGGTGACGCTCGGCCCGAAGGGCCGCAACGTCGTCATCGACAAGTCCTTCGGCGCGCCGCGCATCACCAAGGACGGCGTTTCCGTCGCCAAGGAAATCGAACTCGAAGACAAGTTCGAAAACATGGGCGCCCAGATGCTGCGCGAAGTCGCCTCCAAGACCAACGATCTCGCCGGTGACGGCACCACGACGGCAACGGTGCTGGCCCAGGCAATCGTCAAGGAAGGGGCCAAGGCGGTCGCTTCCGGTATGAACCCGATGGACCTCAAGCGTGGCATCGACATCGCCGTCGACGCCGTTGTCAAGGAACTGAAGACCAACGCCCGCAAGATCTCCAACAATTCCGAGATCGCCCAGGTCGGCACGATCTCCGCCAATGGCGATGCCGAAATCGGTCGCTACCTCGCTGAAGCGATGGAAAAGGTCGGCAATGAGGGTGTCATCACCGTCGAGGAAGCCAAGACCGCCGAGACCGAACTCGAAGTCGTCGAAGGCATGCAGTTCGACCGCGGTTATCTCAGCCCCTATTTCGTGACCAATGCCGATAAGATGCGGGTCGAGTTCGAAGACCCCTATATTCTCATCCACGAGAAGAAGCTCTCCAACCTGCAGTCGATGCTGCCGGTTCTTGAAGCCGTCGTCCAATCCAGCAAGCCGCTGCTCATCATCGCTGAAGATGTCGAAGGCGAAGCCCTTGCGACGCTTGTCGTCAACAAGCTGCGCGGCGGCCTGAAGATCGCCGCCGTCAAGGCGCCTGGCTTCGGCGACCGCCGCAAGGCCATGCTCGAAGACATCGCCATCCTGACCGGCGGCACCGTCATCTCCGAAGACCTCGGCATCAAGCTAGAGAACGTGACGCTCAATATGCTCGGCCGTGCCAAGAAGGTGTCGATCGAGAAGGAAAATACCACGATCATCGACGGTGCTGGCTCGAAGACGGAGCTTGACGGTCGCACGACTCAGATCCGCGCCCAGATCGAGGAAACCACCTCCGACTACGACCGGGAGAAGCTGCAGGAACGCCTTGCCAAGCTCGCCGGCGGTGTTGCCGTCATCCGTGTCGGCGGCTCGACAGAAGTCGAGGTGAAGGAGAAAAAGGATCGCGTCGACGACGCGCTTCATGCAACCCGTGCGGCTGTCGAAGAGGGCATTCTGCCGGGCGGCGGCGTGGCGCTGCTGCGCGCCGTCAAGGCGCTCGACAATCTCACTGGGGCCAACCAGGACCAGCGCGTCGGCATCGAGATTGTGCGCCGTGCGATCGAAGCCCCGGTGCGCCAGATCGCCGAAAACTCCGGCGCAGAAGGCTCGATCGTGGTCGGCAAGCTGCGGGAGAAGAGCGAATTCTCCTATGGCTGGAATGCCCAGACCGGCGAATATGGCGATCTTTATGCGCAGGGCGTCATCGATCCGGCGAAAGTGGTGCGCACGGCGCTTCAGGATGCCGCCTCCGTTGCCGGTCTGCTAGTGACGACGGAAGCGATGATCGCCGAGAAGCCCAAGAAGGAGGCCGCTCCGGCCATGCCCGCCGGCCCCGGCATGGACTTCTAAGCGATCGCTCGGCCCGCCCTGCTCTTGAGGGCGGGCCTCCCCACGCACTATCGAATGAACCAAGTTCCATCGGTCAACATCAGTGGAGCCAAGCTATGAGAAAGGAAAGCATCAGCAATTCCATACAGCAGGAAGCCACGGCGGCAATCAGCGCGACGCATCTGCTTTATCCGGCCAAACATTTCGGCCACCCGCGTGACCTGCTCAGCGCCGCCGACATCGGCAATGACGAGAAGCGCGCCATTCTCGCGTCATGGGCATCCGATATTTTCGCGATCGATTCCGCACCTGCCCTTCGCCTTTATCCCGGTGCGGAAAGACCCGTCTCCTATGACGAGATTCTTGAGGCGCTGAAAACGTTGGACAAGGGCGACCAGCAATCTGGCAACCAAGGTTCGTCCGCTTCCTCGCGTGCCCACAGGATCCGTCGTCGAAAGCTGCCGCCACGCCGGCTCCCCGGTCCTGGCTTGTGCAGCTACCGGAAAGGAGGTCGCATCCGACAGCCGTTCGAGATCTAGTTTCCAGCTGAACTGCCGCGTGCCTCTTTGAGGACGCTGGTTGATTTTTACCGTCGACTCTTGCTCATTCGAGGAGGTTTTGCCGATGAAGATCGCACAGATCGCACCACTTGCCGAAAGCGTTCCGCCGAAGCTCTATGGGGGAACCGAGCGGATCGTTTCCTATCTTACTGAAGAACTCGTCGCACAGGGACACGACGTCACGCTCTTTGCCAGCGGCGATTCCGTTACCCACGCCACGCTGGCGCCGTGTGCGGACGTCGCCCTGCGGCTCGACCCGGCGGTCAAGGACCAACTGCCGCATCACGTCGTGATGTTGGATGAGATCAGTCAGCGGGCGGATGAGTTCGACGTCCTGCATTTCCACATCGATCTCCTGCATTTCCCGCTGATTCGCGATTTCGCCGACCGCACCGTCACCACGCTGCACGGGCGGCTCGACCTACCGGATCTCAAGCCGTTCTACACGGCGTTCCCGGATATTCCGCTGGTCTCGATTTCCAACGACCAGCGCCGTCCAATGCCACCGGTCAACTGGCGCGGAACGGTATATCACGGTCTGCCGGTCGATCTTCTTCCGTTCACGCAGGCCCCGAAGGGCGATTACCTTGCCTTCCTTGGCCGTATTTCCCCGGAAAAGCGTCCCGATCGCGCCATCCAGATCGCGGCAAAGGTCGGAATGCCGCTAAAGATCGCCGCCAAGATCGATAATGCCGACAAGGCCTATTGGGAAACCATGATCGAGCCGATGGTGAAGAGCCACCCGTATGTGGAATTCATCGGCGAGATCAATGAACAGCAGAAAGCTGACTTCCTCGGAAATGCAGGCGCTCTGCTCTTCCCGATCGACTGGCCGGAGCCCTTCGGGCTGGTGATGATCGAGGCCATGGCCTGCGGCACGCCGGTGATCGCTTTCGGCTGTGGTTCGGTCCCGGAGGTAATTGACAACGGCATCTCCGGCATCCTGGTCGACAGTGTCACCGAGGCGGCCGAGAACGTCGAATGGGCGCTCCGGCTCGATCGGCGCAAGGTGCGAGCCACATTCGAAAAGCGCTTCACCGCGCAACGGATGGCGCGCGGCTACCTCGACATCTATCGCAACTTGCCGGGCGTTCGTACCAAAGCCGCGCCTATCCGCCGGTCGAATGGTCAAACGCCCGACTTGCAGGCGGTCGCTTGACGTCAAGGAGGAGTCATGTCGAACATTTCTGCGGACAGCAACCCCGCCGCAGCATCGTCAGGCCTGGCGGCACCGGTCGCGCAGTTTTTCATTCCGGCGGCTGCATCGCTGCAGGAGCGACGGCCGCGTACCCTGAAGCACGGCGATACCTTCGCCGTCTTCGATTACAATGGCGACGCTCTTTCCGGTCCCGGCAGCCCGGAAGGTCTTTTCCATCGCGATACGCGTTATCTCTCGCATCTCTATCTGACGATCAATGGACAGCGGCCAATGCTCTTGTCCTCGACGCTGCGAGACGACAACGCCACGCTGACCTGCGATCTCACCAATCCAGATCTGTTCGATAACAAGGGAAAGCTGGTTCTGGCTCATGACCTGGTTCATTTGCGCAGGTCACGGTTTCTCTGGAATGCTCGCTGTTATGAGCGGGTGGCCGTGAGGAATTACGACGACCGGCGGCAACATGTCCGCATCCAAATCGCCTTCGAAGCCGATTTCGCCGATCTTTTCGAAGTCCGTGGAACCGTAAGAGCAAGGAGAGGGCGCAATCTTCCCGCCGTCATAGAGCAGGATTGCGTCCTGCTTTCCTATATCGGCCTGGACGGCCGCAAGCGGTCGACGCGGCTTTCCTTCGTACCGGAACCAGCCGAAATCCGCAGCAATCTCGTCACCTATGATCTCCATCTTGAGCCGCACGAAACCAGATCTCTCTTCGTGACGATCGGCTGCGACCAGGCCTCGGCCAACCGACCGAACCACCGGTTTTTCTTCCTGGCCCTGCGGGATGCCCGCCGTGCGTTGCATGCCTCTTCCTCGCGCGCGGCGTCGATCGCAACGTCTAACGAGATCTTCAACGAAGCCGCGCGGCGTAGCGTCTCCGATCTCTACATGCTGATGACCGACAAGGCGGAAGGTCCTTATCCCTATGCCGGCATTCCTTGGTTCAGCACCGTCTTCGGCCGCGACGCCCTTATAACGGCGCTTCAAACACTTTGGCTCGATCCGCAGATCGCCCACGGGGTTCTCGGCCATCTGGCAGCCAACCAGGCAACGGACATCGATCCTGCCTCGGACGCTGAGCCGGGCAAGATTCTGCATGAAGTCCGTTATGGCGAAATGGCCGAACTTGGCGAGGTTCCGTTCCGGCGCTACTACGGCAGCATCGATTCGACACCACTGTTTGTAATGCTGGCCGGCGAATATCTTAAACGAACCGGTGATCTTGCGACGATCGACCGTCTCCTGCCACATCTGGAAGCAGCACTGACATGGATCGACGAACATGGCGATCGCGACGGCGACAGCTTCATTGAATATGGACGGCTGACGGAAGAGGGACTGATTAATCAGGCATGGAAAGATAGCCACGACTCGGTCTTCCATGCCGACGGCACATTGGCCAGCGGGCCGATCGCAATCGTTGAGGTCCAGGCCTATGTCTATGGCGCATGGCAAAGTGCTGCCGAAATCTTCCGGCGGACCGGCAGGCCGGAACGAGCGGCGAGCTTTCTCGCGCGGGCGGAGGGACTGCGCCGTGCCTTTGACATCAGTTTCTTCGATGAGGAACTTGGCACATATGTCTTGGCCCTCGACGGGGACAAGCGGCCCTGCCGGGTCCGATCTTCCAATGCCGGCCATGCTCTGTTCACCGGCATTGCTTATCCTGAACGGGTCGCACAGATCGCCCGCACTCTGATGAGTGCTTCGTCCTTCTGTGGCTGGGGCATCCGCACCATTCCCTCCACGGAAGCGCGTTACAATCCGATGAGCTACCACAATGGCTCAATCTGGCCGCATGACAATGCCTTGATCGCCAGCGGCCTTGCCCGCTATGGCTACCGCGCCGAAGCCGCGCGGATATTCGAGGGGCTATTTGCCGCCTCGACCTATATCGACCTGCGGCGGCTCCCCGAACTCCTCTGCGGCCTGCCGCGCCAGCGCGCACGAGGGCCGACCTTCTATCCGGTCGCCTGCTCGCCTCAAGCATGGGCGGCAGCCGCTCCTTTGTCGCTGCTGCAATCCTGTCTCGGCCTCGACTTCGACCCGAATGGCTTGCAAATCAGCTTCAACGTACCGAGGCTTCCCCCATTCCTCGACGAGGTGATCTTACGACGCCTGTTGATCGGTAATGGCTCGGCTGACGTCGCCATTCGCCGGTCGGGACGCCAGGTCGTGGTCGATGTGATGGATCGCCATGGCAATGTTCAGGTGCTCACGATAGCATGACGGATCAGCGGGGGAGGCGGGTCATCCGCCTTTCCTATTCCGGTTCCTCTTCATCCGAACTCAGCAGATCAACAAGCGCAGCAACCCTGCCTGTTGGCAGAGGCCGGCCTTCACCGATCAAGGCTTCGTCGTTGCTGGCCCACCCAAATGCCTCGGCGAGTTCAGCCTGGGTGGCGCCTGTCGCGATGACCTCGGCCACGAGCGTTTCATCGGCGGGCCCGAGGACGGCGATGACGTCCTTTGAAGTCATTGTCATAACCATTTCTCCTCTCTCAAGCTCAGCCCAGATATGGTGGTGCCTTCGAAGAAAGCAATTTTTCGCTGAGAAATTTTCTCCTCTTGAAACGGTAAACTGCTGAATTATATCAGTATTGTCGATTGCCGAGCAGGGATCGACAGGTCCAGGAGACGCCTGTCGCTCTTGGCGTCTCCTGTATCCATGTTGCTTGTAAGGAGGATATGGCTATGAGGACAAACCTCGATTTCTCTCCCCTGATCCGGTCGAGCGTCGGCTTCGAGCGGATGTTGAACGCACTCGAGGCTGCAGGCCGCGCCGAGACAATCGACAACTGGCCGCCTTACGATATCGTCAAAACCGGCGAGGACGAATACCGCATCGCCATGGCAGTGGCGGGCTTCTCGCAGGACGAATTGGCGATCATCCAAGAGCAGAACATGCTCGTCGTCTCAGGGCAGAAGGCGAACGGCGAAGATATTCAATACCTGCATCACGGCATTGCTAGTCGAAGCTTCCAGCGTCGGTTCGAATTGGCCGACCACGTCAAGGTCGTGGATGCCGGCCTCGTCAACGGTCTGCTGACCATCGATCTCAAGCGTGAAATTCCTGAAGAGATGAAGCCGCGCCAGATCGAGATCGGAACTGGAAATGCAATGCCGAAGGCCGAGACCAAGCAGATCGAGGCCGAGACGCAGGCAGCCTGAGCCGTCAGGAATGCCCAAGAACCACCAGAAAGGAGTAAGCCATGAGTGTTCGTGATTTGATTCCTTGGGGCCGCAACAACGGCCACCAAGTTCCGAGTCTCCTCCGCGAGGACGACCATGATCCTTTCCTGTCGCTCCATCGCGAGGTCAACCGGCTGTTCGACGATGCTTTCCGCAGCTTCGGCTCTGGCCTGCCGTCACTGCGGGGCGCCAGCGGTTTCGGTGCCGGCTGGCCGAGTGTCGAGATCTCCGACACCGACAAGGATATCAAGGTGACGGCCGAAGTCCCCGGCCTTGAGGAAAAGGACATCGAGGTCATTCTCGATGATGGCGTTCTGACGCTCAAGGGTGAAAAGCGTTCGGAGACGGAAGACAAGGAGAAGCAGTTCTCGGAGCGCTACTATGGCCGTTTCGAGCGACGCATCCCACTCGGGACCGAGGTCAAGGAAAATCAGGTCGACGCCACCTTCAAGAACGGCGTCCTGACCGTCACCTTGCCCAAGACCGAAAAGGCGCAGTCACAGGTCAGGCGCATCGCCATCAGAAGCTGATCGAAACGAGGGCGGCGGCGGCCGACCATGTGGCGGCCGCCGCGCATCCTTCGCCAACATGGGGGATAAACGATGGAGATTCCCGGGCAAGTCCCTCAGCCTATGTCTGCTCCGTGATGTAGAGGTGAAATTCCACCGGGCCGCCATCGGGACTTCCCGCCTTGACGAAGCTTTCCCGCCGCCGGTGTATCCGCTCCGCCACACGCTGCGACGGAATGTTGTCGAGCCTGACGATGGAGACGATCCGCGCCAGGCTCAGGCGATCAAGCGCGTAGCCTCGGCAGGCGGCGGCCGCCTCGACTGCATAACCCTTGCCCCAATGGTCGCGCCACAGATGGTAGCCGATCTCCGGTTCCAGGCCTTTGGACGTTTCCTGCAGCGTAATCCCGCAATCGCCAAGCAATGCGCCGCTGTGCCGGTCCGTGACCGCCCAGAGGCCGAAACCGTGATTGGAGTAGCTGTCGAAGGCAAGCCGTTGAAACCAGCGCGCGGTTTCATCCAAGCTCTTGACCTCGGGATAATAACGCATGCATTCGGCGTCGCCGAAAATTCGGTGGAGAAATGGCAGGTCGTCAGGCGTGATCTCCCGCAGTGCGAGCCGGTCTGTCTCCAGGATGGCGCGTGCCATTGGTCTCCTCCTGCCTGCGGGATCGGCGATTGCCGATTGTGGGCTGGGCGCCTATTCCCCCGCCTCGAACACCATGGCGTGGCCGTTAATGCAGTAGCGCAGCCCGGTCGGCGGCGGGCCGTCGGGAAAGACGTGGCCGAGATGGGCGTCGCAGCTGCCGCAGCGGATTTCGGTGCGCACCATGCCGTGGGTCGTGTCGCGATGCTCGATCACCGCTTCGGGCGACACCGCTTCAAAATAGCTCGGCCAGCCGCAGCCGGCATCGAATTTCGTGTCGGAGCGGAAAAGCGGCGCGTTGCAGCCGACGCAGCGGTAAAGCCCCGTCTCGAACGAATCCCAGTAGGGGCCGGTGAAGGCGCGTTCGGTGCCGTGCTGGCGCGTGATGCGGTATTGCTCAGGGGTGAGCTGCTCTTTCCATTCGGCGTCAGTCTTGTGGATCTTGGCGGTGGTCGCAGTTTCGGACATGAGGTGCTCCTTTCGCCGAGGGGCGGGTTCCGTTTCGCGAGAAAATGTGGTGCGCCGCGTTCACTTCATCAAGTCTCCCGCGCCGCGCCATGAGATTGGCCGCATACCCAATTGGGGGAAGAGGCTTGCTTTTACATCCGTTAGGGGTTTTCTGTTAGGGTTAATGTTGCGTGCATTGGAGAATCGCTGGTGTTTGAGGCAGCAATCGTCCTGCTCTACGGCCTTGTGGCCGTGGCAGCCATGGCGGTCACACTGTTGGAAGGCTGGGCCAACCATGACGGCTTGACGCTTCATCGTCTCGCCGGGCTCCTCGCTTGCCTGCTCTGGCCGCTGACGCTTCTGGTGTTCATCCTGCACGGTTGCATCGCCCGGCTGCTGACGCGCCTTTCCAGATCGACGGCCTGATCGGCTTCGAACATCGCCTGCTTCGCCGGACCGACCGAAATCGCTTGAGACACTCCCTCGTTTCCCCTAAGTCAGAAGACAGGCCGGTTTTCGCCGGCTTTCGTCTATTGCCTTTCGGTATCGCGCGTCTTTTCAGCGCAAAGGATGCTGTAACGCTTTGAATTGCTGCATAATTTCATTCCTTGAATCGATTCCGGTTTAAGGCGTTATCCAGTAGAGGAGAAGACATGGCCGATGTCACGGCTCTGACATTTCTGGCTCTGTGTCTGCCGCTTGCCGGCGCTCTTGCTGCTCCCTTCGTCATCCGCATCTTCGGCGCAAACGGTGCCTGGCTCCTGGCGATCGCTCCCTTCCTCGCCTTCCTGCATTTCCTGCGGTTCATTCCTCAGATCGCGCGCGGCGAGGTTGTTACCGGCGGCTATTCCTGGGTGCCGAGCTATCATCTCTCTTTCTCCTGGTTCCTCGATGGCCTGTCTCTGGCTTTCGCGCTGCTGATCACCGGCATCGGCACCTTGATCGTGCTTTATGCCGGCGGCTATCTCAAAGGACACAAGGACCAGGGCCGCTTCTTCTCTTTCATCTTCCTGTTCATGGGCGCGATGCTCGGCGTCGTCGTTTCCGACAGTTTCCTGATGCTCTTCGTATTCTGGGAACTGACATCGATCACGTCCTTCCTGCTGATCGGCTTCGACCACGAGCGTGCAGCGGCTCGCCGCGCCGCCCTGCAGGCGCTTGTTGTGACCGGCGGGGGAGGGCTCTGCCTGTTGGCCGGCCTGCTGCTGCTTTGGAACATCTCTGGCGTCACCGAGATGTCGCGGCTCATCGGCGCCGGCGATATCGTGCGCGAAAGCCCGTTCTATCTGGCTGCCCTCATCCTGGTCTTGGGCGGCGCCTTCACCAAGTCGGCGCAGTTTCCCTTTCATTTCTGGCTGCCGAACGCCATGGAAGCGCCGACGCCGGTTTCGGCCTATCTGCATTCGGCGACGATGGTGAAGGCAGGCGTCTACCTGCTGATGCGGCTCAACCCCGTCATGGGGGCAACCCCTGCCTGGGAAATCCTTCTGCCCTTCTTTGGCGGGCTGACCTTGGTGGTCGGCACCGCGCTTGCCATCCGCCAGACCGACCTGAAGCTCAAGCTCGCCTATACCACCGTCTCCTCGCTCGGCCTGCTCGTCATGCTGATCGGCTTCGGCTCGGACCATGCGGTGGAGGCGGCGGCGCTTTATCTGGTGGCGCATTCCCTCTTCAAGGGCGCGCTCTTCATGGTCGCCGGCATCATCGATCATGAGACCGGCACGCGCGATATCACCAGGCTCAGCGGTCTGATGCGGGCGATGCCGCTCACCTGGATGATCGCGCTTGCGGCGGCCTTCTCCATGGCCGGCCTGCCGCCCTTCTTCGGCTTCCTCGCCAAGGAGGAGATCTATACCGCACTCCTCGGCGGCGGCGTCCGCGCGATAACTTTTACGTCGATCGCCGTCTTCGGCAATGCGCTGATGTTTGCCATCGCCTTTGCCGTGGCGCTGAAACCCTTCCTCGGCCGGCCGGTGGAGACGCCGAAACCTCCGCACGAAGCGCCGGTCCTGCTCTGGCTCGGCCCGGCCGTTCTTGCGGCCCTCGGCCTGCTCGCCGCGATCTTCTCGACCTTCACCCACACCGTCCTGTCCTTGCCGATCGCATCGGCCATCCGCCAGACACCTGCCGACATCGACATTTCGCTGACGCCGCATCTCGGCCTGCCCTTGGCACTTTCGGCCCTGACCGTGCTGCTCGGTATCGGCGTCTACTGGCAGCTCGCGCGCGCCCGTTTCCTGATGGCCGTCTTCCTGCGTTCGATCGGCCATGGGCCGGACCATGGCTTCGACATCGCCATATCGGGCCTTGTGCGCCTCGCCAGCCGCGTCATGCGTGTCCTCCAGCCGGGACGGCTCGAAATCTATGTCACCTGCACTTTCCTCTGCGTCGCTGCCATCCTCCTCATTCCGCTGGTCATCCATGGCGAACTGCCGCACCTTCCCGCCTGGCCGGCCGATGTGAGACTCTATGAATGGGCGGTCTTCCTGATCGCCGCCTTCGGCCTTGCCGCGGTGCTCGTCGCCCGCGACCGGCTGACGGCAATCGTCTCGCTCGGCATCCAGGGTTTCGCCGTCGCCATCATCTTCCTGCTGTTCGGAGCGCCGGATCTGTCCTTCACCCAGTTCATGGTCGAAACCCTTTCGGTGGTGATTCTCGCCCTGGTCATGACCAGGCTTCGTCTCTCGCCCGACGATCAGCGGCCGCTCGGCCGCAAGCTCTTCGACGGCGCGTTGGCGCTTGCCTGCGGCCTCGGCTTCACGCTTCTGCTGATGCGGGCAACCGAGGCACCGTTCAACGACGCGCTGACGGCTTTCTTCAACACCTATTCCAAATCGATCGCCCACGGCGCCAATGTCGTCAACGTCATCATCGTCGATTTCCGCGGCACCGACACGCTTGGCGAAATCGCCGTCGTCGCGGTCACCGGCCTTGCCATCCTGGCGCTGATCCGCATCCGCACCGGCAGCGAGCGCAAGCTTGCCGCCAACGATCCCGCGGCGGAGGGCTGATCGCGTGAACACCCTCATCTTCCGCACCGCCGCCCCGTTTCTCACCGCGCTGATGCTGCTTTTTTCCGTTTTCGTGCTGCTGCGCGGCCATAACGAGCCGGGCGGCGGCTTCATCGGCGGGCTGATCGCTGCCTCGGGACTGGCGATCTACGGCATTGCTCGCGGCGTTGGCGCCGTTCGCCGGGCGCTGTTTTTCCATCCGCTGTCGATTGCCGGCTTCGGCTTGCTTCTGTCGACCGTAGCTGGTCTTCTCTCCATCCTGTTTGCCGTTCCCTTCATGACCGGCCTCTGGATCTATCCGACGCTTTTCGGCGCCGAGGTGCCGCTGTCCAGCGTCCTGCTTTTCGATATCGGCGTCTATCTCGTCGTGCTCGGCGCCATCACCTCGATCGCACTGGCGCTCGAGGAAAAGGAGGTGGAATGATGGAGCCGCTTCTCGCGATCCTCGTCGGCCTGTTCTTTGCCGCCGCCATCTATCTGATGCTGTCGAAATTCTCGATCCGCATCATGCTCGGCATCGCCATCCTCGGCAACGCCGTCAATCTGCTGCTCTTTACCGGCGGCCGACTGACGCGCGAGGTGCCGCCGATCATCCCGGTGGGTCTCGAGAGCTTGCCCGCAGGCACGGCCAACCCGCTGCCGCAGGCCCTCATCCTGACCGCGATCGTCATCTCCTTCTCCTTCCTCGCCTTCCTGCTGGTGCTGACCTACCGCGCCTATCAGGACCTCGGCACCGACAACACCAGCGACATGCGCGCCGCCGAGCCCGACGACCGGCCGCTGCCGCCATTGGGATATTGAGGATGTTGGTGCGGATGCTCACCCCAAGGCAGGCCCTCTCTCGCGATAGCGGAGGCGCCATCTGATGGCCGCCCCCACTGCCACCGTTGATCTCTCCGCCGCCCTGATCACCGCTCCGGTGCCGATCGGTCACTGGCTCGCCATCCTGCCGGTCGCCCATTGCATCACGCTCGGCGCCGTCCTGCTGATGCTGCGCGCCTATCCCCGTCTGCAGGCCTGGCTTGCCATCCCTGGCCTAGCGGCGCTGGCGCTGATCGATGCGGCACTGCTCGCCAAGGTCGCAGCCGACGGGCCGCTGACCATGGTCATGGGCCGCTGGCTGCCGCCCTTCGGCATTGCCTTCACCGTCGATCTCTTCGGTGTGCTGATGGCCTTCACCGCGGCCCTTGCCGCGCTTGCCGGCGGCATCTATGCGCTGGCCGATATTGGCGAAAGCGGCCGGCGATACGGTTTCTTCCCGCTGCTCATGCTGCTGATGGCCGGCGTCACCGGCGCCTTCCTCACCGGAGATATCTTCAATCTCTATGTCTGGTTCGAGGTGCTGCTGATCTCCTCCTTCGGACTGATCATCCTTGGTTCCGAGCGTGAGCAGATCGACGGCGCGCTGAAATATGCGGTGCTCAATCTGATTGCCACGACACTGTTCCTGGTCGGCGTCGGCATCCTCTATGCCGCCTTCGGCACGCTCAACATGGCCGATATCGCCGCAAAAGCTGGGGATTTGCGCGGCACGGCGCCGCTGATGACGCTGGCGAGTCTCTTCCTGCTCGCCTTCGGCATGAAGGCGGCAGCCTTCCCGGTCAATTTCTGGCTGCCCGCCGCCTACCATACGCCGCGCATCGTGGTCTCCGCGCTGTTTGCCGGCCTGCTCACCAAGGTCGGCATCTACGCGCTGATCCGGGTGATGGTCATGCTGTTGCCGATGGAGCGCCAGGAGTTGAGCCTGGTGATCGCGCTCGCCGCCGCCGCGACCATTGTCGTCGGCGCTCTCGGCGCGCTTGCCGAAAACGATATCCGCAGGCTGTTCGGCTATGTCGTCATATCGGGCATCGGCAACATGTTGGCGGGCGTCGCCCTCGGCGGCCTTGGCGGCATCAGCGGCGCGGTCTTCTATGCGCTCCATTCGATGGTGCTGATGACGGCGCTTTATCTTGCCGCCGGCGAGATCGCCCGGCGCGGCGGCGGCTTTTCGCTGTCGGCCCTCGGCGGGCTCTACAGGCAAAGCGGCGGCTTCACCGCGCTCTCCCTCGCGCTCTTCCTTGCCGCCTGCGGCCTGCCGCCGTTTTCCGGCTTCTGGCCGAAAGTCATTCTCGTCAAGGCCTCGCTCGATCTCGGTGTCTGGTGGCTGGCGGCCTCGATCCTCGTCGGCGGTTTTCTGACGACGATCGCCTTCGGCCGTCTCTTCCTGCTCGCCTATTGGCGCCCGGCGCCGATAGCCCTGACGCCGATAGCATTGTCGCCGATAACCCTGAGACCGCACGGGGCCAGGTGGCGCACGGGCCTGCCGCTCGCGGCACTGACAGCGCTGGTCGTCGGTTTTGGCATCCTGCCGGAACAGTTGCTGGCGCTGTCGCAATCGGCCGCTGCCGGCCTGGCCGATCCCCAGGCCTATCTTCATTCGGTCTTCCCGGAAGGGCGCGCGCCGTGATCTTCTTCCTCTTCAACCTGTTACTTGCCATTGCCTGGGTCGCTGTTACCGGCAGCGCCTCGCTGCACAATCTCGTCCTCGGCTTGCTG
Source organism: Rhizobium aouanii (assembly GCF_037002925.1). Classification (NCBI taxonomy): domain Bacteria; kingdom Pseudomonadati; phylum Pseudomonadota; class Alphaproteobacteria; order Hyphomicrobiales; family Rhizobiaceae; genus Rhizobium; species Rhizobium aouanii. Next base: position 233,301 of record NZ_JBAMYD010000012.1, on the reverse strand, counting down.
CTCGGGGCCTTGGCGCTGGTCATCATCCGCGAGTCATTCGGCGGCAAGGGGCATATCCCCCGCGTCCTCCCGGTGCTCTCGCTCGCCGCTCTGTTCCTGAAGGAATTGTCGCTGTCGGCCTGGAAGGTCACGGTCACCGTCCTCTCGCCCGATATGAAGCTGAAGCCCGGCATCTTCGCCTTCCCGCTGACGGTGACGAGCGATTTCGAGATCACTTTGCTCGCAAACCTCATCACGCTGACACCCGGCACGCTTTCGGTCGACGTCTCTGCAGATCGCCGCACGCTCTATGTGCACGCGCTCGATTGTTCCGATCCTGAGACGACCAAGCGTGATATCGCCAACGGTTTCGAACGCAAGATCATGGAGGCCTTCCGGTGATCACACCTGCCGCCGTCGTCGCACTCGCATCCTCGGCCGCACTCGTCATCCTCGGCCTGGCGCTGATTCTGACTGTGTGGCGGGTCGTTGCAGGCCCGACATTGCCGGATCGGATCCTCGCCCTCGACATGCTGACCGGCATCGCCATCGGCTTCATCGCCGTCATCGCGGTCAAGACCGGCTTTTCGCTTTATATCGATATCGCCATCTCGCTCGGCCTCGTCGGTTTCCTGGCGACCGTCGCCTTCGCCCGATTCGTGCTGTCGCGCGGCAACATCAAATCGAAGCCGCCCGCCACTGCGGCAAACGGCAACAGGCAAAAGCGCCGGGCAGGGGGGAAGAAGCGATGATCAATTATATCGTGGCTGCCGTCACCGCCCTGCTGCTGATTGCCGGTGCTTTCTTTGCGCTTGCGGCGGCGATCGGCCTGGTCAGGCTGCCCGATCTCTATACGCGCATGCACTCGGCCTCGAAAGCGGGCACTGTCGGCTCCGGCCTGTTGCTGCTTGCCGCCGGCCTCTATTCAGAGGACCCGGCGATTCTCGCCCGCGCCATTGCCGGTTTCGTCTTCTTCCTGCTGACGGCGCCGGTGTCTGCCCACCTGCTTGCCAGAGCTGCTCATCGTTCGGGATATGATCTCGGTGCATTCTCGGTCCGTGACGATATCAGGGATCGTTGAGCCTATGCTGTTCGGGGACTTTACCAGATTTATGCAAAACTTATGCACAGGAAGCTGTGAGTAAAGCTTGCCGAAGAGCCCCTCAATTCTTCATCTGTCACTTTTTCTCAAGAAAAACGACAAATAATAATTGGCCTTTCGACCAAACGATGGTATTTGAAAATGCAAGTAGAGTTCTGATTGTGGATTGCAATCGTACTGCTTCCAAGTCCCTCAGTTTTGATTTTTAATGTCTAAACTGAGGCCATCGCCTGGGGCAGGACGTAGTGGTTTCCGGTCAGGCAGTATAAGAACAGGTCACGCTCTTCGGAATCTAGGGGTGGATTTCGCGTTTTTCGAAACAGAAGGTCGCTTCCTGTGCTTTTGCTGTTCGCTTCTACGAGGCGGGTCTTTGGCGTGTCAGTCAAAGGCCGTTTGAGCATGCTAACAGGAGAAAGAATATGACGGATATAGCGACCGGCAATGCGCCGGAGCTGCTTGTGGAACTGACAGCCGACATCGTCGCGGCCTATGTCAGCAACCATGTTGTACCGGTCAGCGACCTGGCCAATCTGATTTCCGACGTGCATTCGGCACTGAGCAACACGTCCGTACCGCAGCCTGCTGCGGCGATCGTCGAAAAGCAGAAGCCTGCAGTTTCTGTCCGCAAGTCCGTACAGGACGAGCAGATCACGTGTTTGGAATGCGGCGGCAACTTCAAGTCCCTCAAGCGCCACCTGATGACGCATCACAGCCTCTCGCCGGAAGAATACCGCGAGAAGTGGGACCTGCCGACCGATTACCCGATGGTAGCGCCCGCTTATGCCGAAGCGCGTTCGCGCCTGGCAAAGGAGATGGGCCTCGGGCAGCGCCGCAAGCGCGGCCGCGGCTGAGCTTTTTCGAAAGCAGCAACGAAAAAAGCCGGGTCTTGTGCCCGGCTTTTTTTGTGCCTTTTCGAGGCGAGGACAATAATCTTTCGAGTATTTCGGGCCTTCGGCGGTGATGCGAGTGGGCGCCACGATATGTGAAGGGCTCCGTCTTATGCTTTACCGACGGGCTTAGAATGTATTCCTATACTATGAGTAGGTGTTAATATACTCGTTGGGCCAAGGCGGACGCTGTCCGAATCGTCTCTGAAAGCCGATCAGCCATCATTTCTTTCACGCCACAGCGCGGACTCTTGCCTCTTCGCGGATCCTGTTCACCATCGACCGCAGTCCGTTCGAACGCTGCGATGACAGGTTCTCCACCAAGCCGATCTTCGAGAATATTTCAAACGCATCGAGCCCGGCGATCTCGGATGCCGTCTTGCCGGAATAGGTGGCAAGCACGATGGCGACGAGGCCGCGCACGATATGGGCGTCGGAATCACCCTCGAAGCTCATGACGGGATTGTCGGCATCGCCCGTCGTATGCGTCACCAGCCAGACTTGGCTGGCGCAGCCCATCACCTTGTTCTCCGAGGTGCGCTTCTCCTCGGCCAAGTCGGGCAGCGCCTTGCCGAGTTCGATGACATAGCGGTAGCGGTCTTCCCAATCGTCCAGGAAAGCGAAGTCGTCGATGATCTGGTCGAGGGATGCCATGGAGAAGCCTTTCACTGTTAAAGCAGTTCCAGCAAAAGTGCGCAGCGGTTTTGCGTCCGGAAAAGCTCTAGAAGTGCATATAGGTGAAGGACCGGCAGATTTGAACCGCTAAAAAGAAACGCCGTGAGGGATGGGCATCCTCACGGCGCAGCAACATGCTGAATTAAACAGGGCAGGCACGTCAGGCATGGGGCATCTCCGCGTCATGCGGACCACCGATGCAAGCTATAAAACCGAAAGGTATTGCGGGACGAATGCCCGCGAAAGTATCGTCAGATCGCCGGCTTTGGCGTCGGAAGCGGAATAGCGCCTGTTACCACCATCTCAGGAGAGGCATCGTCCTCGACCGGCGGACGGTAAGGCATCGGCTGGTTGAGCGCAGCCTTGGCCTCGCGCACCTTTTCCTGGATGGCAGGCGTGGCGAGGAAAGGCATGTTGAGCGCCACCGGCATCTGCGGTTCGGCAAGCCTTGCGGTTGCCGGCGCCTCGTCCTTGAACTGGCTGTCGAGCAGTTCATAGGCAACGCGGGCGCCTTCGCGGGCCCGGTAGCCGAGTGCGGTGAGGGTCTCGGTGCCCTTGGCGCAGACCTCGGGCTTTTCCGAGCACATGCCGGTCAAATAGTCATAGGCGCCGCTTGCCGCCGTGAATGCGTCGGAAAGCTGCAATTGCGGGCCGTTGGCGAGCTTGTCGGAACTCTCCGTGCTGAAGACGGAAAGAAGCACGAGCACGAGGCCAAACCAGAAGGAACCTTTGATCAGAAACCACATTGTCGTTGCCCATCCTGTTTCCCCGTCCGGTTCTTGTCGCCGAATCAGGCCGGTTGTCCGGTGTGTTTTCACCCTACCGCCAAGTTGCGAATGCCGCTTTTCGAAACTCACGCGCATTTGCGGCAAATTTAGTTCAAATTTTAGCGAACGGCATTTGAGCCGCATTTTAGTCGAATGCGAGCGATCGCCGTTAAGCATCAGGGCAGCACCTGCTTGCAATTGCAGGACTTTTGCCGGCTCGCCTTGCCACAGGAGTTAACGCAATGCCGAAATATGAGGAAAATCCGTCGCTTACCCCCTATTAACCACAAAAGGCAAAGAGCCTTCCAGATGCTTCAAAACGAGAATTTCGGCCGTTTCAGGCTGTGAACAGCGCTTTTGCCTTATCCTTTCTTTAAGTCGCCAAGGCCTATTGTCCGGATCGATAGACAGCCTTTCGGGCGGGTATTGCGTGCGTGTATTGAGTAACATTGGCGGCTGGATGACGGCCCTCGTAGACCGGGCAGCGACAAGCTGGCTCTCCCGGACGGGTGGCGGTGAAGCCGTGCGCCAGCGCGAGCTCGCGATCCTGCGCCGCCTCGTGTTGCTCTCGTCGGCTGCTCTCGTTGCCGCTCCTATCGGCCTTTCGGCGGTCACCAGTCCGGCGGTGGCGCTGCCGGCAGGTGTCGCCATGGTCTGCGCCGCCTTTCTCTTTTCCGCCGTCGGCAGCATCGCGCTCGCCCGTCAGGGTTCGTCCGCCGGTATCGCCACGCAGTCGGCCGAGGATTTCTTCCTTGCCGCCACCCCCGGCCTCGTCTTCTTCCTCGACCCGCATGGCAGTGTGGCGACCGTCGGTGGTCGCGACCGGCGCGATTTCCTCGCCTGGATGCGCGATCCGAAGGGCAGGGGCTTCCTCGAGCAGGTGCATGTCTCCGACCGCATTCTTTTCCTGCAGGCGCTCGATGGCCTGCGCCGGGGCGAAGATGCTCAGAGCGTCGACCTGCGCCTCGACCGGCCCTCGGTCTCGCGCGATCAGCGCCAGTTCGCTTATCTGAGAATGGACATGACGGCCCGGCGCGATGCCGACGGCGAGCTTGCCGCCATCATTGCCCAGCTGCGCGATGTCTCCGTCGAGCAGCAGCTGCGTGACGAAGCCCAGAACCGCGCCGCCGATGCCGAATCCGCAAATGATGCCAAATCGCGCTTCCTCGCGGCCGTCAGCCATGAGCTGCGCACGCCGCTGAACGCCATTCTCGGTTTTTCCGATATCCTGATCGGCGAATATTTCGGCAAGTTTGAAAACGACCGCCAGCGCGAATATGTCGGCCTGGTCCGCGAATCCGGCGCGCATCTCTTGTCCGTCGTCAACACCATGCTCGATATGAGCAAGATCGAAGCCGGCCGCTACGAGCTGATCCTCGAAGCCTTCGATATATCAAGCTCCGTCAAATCCTGCGAATCGATGCTGGCATTGCAGGCGAAGACCAAGGGCCTCACGCTGACGAGCCGTGTCCAACGTGGCCTCGGCGAGATCGTCGCCGATCAGCGCGCCATCCAGCAGATCCTCATCAACCTCGTCGGCAATGCCATAAAGTTCACCGAGGCCGGCGGCGTCGTCTCGGTCGATGCGGCAGCCCGCGACGGCATCGTCAAGCTGACCGTCAGCGACACCGGTATCGGCATCCCGGCCGACAAGCTGGCATTGCTCGGCCAGCCCTTCGTCCAGATCCAGAACGACTATACCCGCCGCTTCGAAGGCTCCGGCCTCGGTCTCTCCCTGGTCAAGGGCTTGGTGGCGCTGCATGGCGGGTATTTCACCATCGCCAGCCAGCCGGGCGAAGGCACGATCATTACCATTGAGATCGCAATGGACGGCTCGGGTGCCCAGAACGCCGAAGACGCCGGCCATGGCGCGACTGTCGAGTTTCCGCCGCGGCTGAAGGGCGCGGTCAATAGCAGTGTAGAGTTGGAAGAGGGGCGTTTCGATGGCCGCGCGCAAGCGAAAATCGCCTAAGGGAAAAAGGGGACGGCAGCAGCCGGGCCTTCTGATGTCAGGCGCTGCCGCCCTCGGCGGCCTCGGCCTGCAAGGCGCATCCGTGCTCGGCGGCGTCATCGGCCGCAATCCGTCGGTCGCCGGCGGCACGATCACCTTCGCCGTCATCTTCTCCTTCGTCGCTGCCAATGCGCTCTGGTATCAGCCGGGCCTGCATCCACATCCGATCTTCCGCACCCGCGATCCGCAGTCTCCAACCGTGCTCGGCGCCCGCCGCCCGGCCGAGGAGCAACAGGGTGACGTCACCACCTTCCGGATCGAACGGCCGCAGGATACCGCCACCACCAACGCGACACCGGCGCCTGCCGCACCCGGCCAGCAGCCGAGCCAGCTCGTCATGGACATCCAGCAGCAGCTGGTGCGCCGCGGCCTCTATAACGGCATACCCGACGGCATCATCGGCCCCCGCACCAGTGCGGCCATTCTCTTCTTCGAGGAAACCGTCGGCATGACCCAGACCGGCGATCCGACGCCGGAGGTGCTCGTGGCGCTGAAGACTGATGCTGCCGGCCCCTCGACCGTACCCGCCGAAAAGCCGCCCGAGGATGTCAGCTCGAAGGCGGCGGCGGAAGACCCGGTGGCAGCGGCGATCCGCAGCGCCGAGAAGACCGTCAAAACGGTTCCATCGGCGGCAAAGCAGGTTCCATCAAGCCAAATCACCAATGTCGACCTGGTGTTGAAGATCCAGAAGGGTCTTTCCAACATGGCCTATGCCAATGTCGGCGTCGACGGCGTCGCCGGCGAGCAGACCCGCGCGGCCATCCGCCATTTTCAGAAGCACTACAACCTGCCCGAAGACGGCGAGCCGAACCAGGCGGTACTGAAGAAACTCAAGGAAATCGGCGCGATTTAGAACATCATGCTGAAAAGGGTGAGCGGTTTTCGGACGACATTCCTGTTCTAAATCGGCAAAAAGCCTTTTTGCCCAATCGAGTAAGATGATAGAATTTATCTATGCGTCCACCAAAGACCCAACCGCTGGAACTTGACCCGCATCTGCAAGCCCGTCTTGGCGTGCTTGCCGAAAAGCAGGGTGCTTCCCTTGCAGATTTTGCCGAAGGCGTGCAGCGCTCCTATGCTGATGAAGCGGAGCGCAAGATCAGCGAACAGGCTGAGGATGAAGGGCGCTGGCAGCGGTATCTTGAAACTGGAGCGTCGGTGCCGTTTGAAACGGTCCGGGCCAGACTGCGCGGCTTTGCCGCCGAAGCCGCCCGCAAAGCGGACCCGCAATGAAATTTGTTTTCTTGCCGGAGGCAGAAGACGACATCGAGCGACTTCTCGGCTTCTTAATAGATCAAGGCAACCCATTGGCCGCAAAAGGCCATGTTGGCGATTGACGAAGGCATCCAGATGCTTCTGGAACCCCCCCCAATATCGGTAGTCGAATGGAACATCACGCGGCCTATCGTCAGCTTTTTGTTCCTTTTGGCAAAAACGCCTGCGTTTTACGCTATCGTATCCATGAGGAAACGGGCACGCTTGTTGTCGTGCGCGTTTGGCACGGACGGGAAAACCGCGTGTAGCGTGATATGTGTCTACTCGCCTCGGCCCAGTTCAGCCCTCGTTTCGAATCGAGCGCCGAACATGCCTAATTGGCGCGGCACGTAAGGCGACGAAAAGCACAAGCAAACCTCGAGCCTGCATCGCAGACGGTACCATCCGGCCGCTTTCCCTACAACCTAAGTCTAAGGCGTGACCGCTGTTTGCAACTTATTAACCATGTTGCCTGAAGCTTTTCTGATTGGGACGGGGAGCATCGGTCATGCATGCGCTGAAGGCGATAGACGATCTGGCCGGAGAACCGGCGGTCGAAGCGGGAGGGCCTGATCGCGAGGTGCTGCGCCACATCCTGCTGCGTCTTGCCGAAGAAGCCTCCACCCTTGGCATCGATCTCGTCGATATCGCCGGCGCCATCCAGGACATGGCGGGAATGTCGGCACGGCATGCCTCCGCCTTCGATCATGTCACCCGCACCGCGCTTTCGATTGCCGAGACCAACCGCTCGGTCGCCATGTCGTTGCGCGAGACCGACCGCACGGCGGCCGAGGCCCGCCACATGCTGAAAGAATCGGCCGACCGCCTGACGGGCTCCGTCGCCGAGATCGGTCACATGGTCCAGTCCTCCAACGAGATCGGCGCTGAGATCGCCGGCTTCTCGAAGTCGCTTGCCGATGTCGACAATATCGCCGAGGAGATCAGCACCATCGCCCGCCAGACCAACCTCCTGGCGCTGAACGCCGCGATCGAGGCGGCGCGCGCCGGCGATGCGGGCAAGGGTTTTGCGGTCGTCGCCACCGAGGTCCGGGCGCTTTCGCTGCAGACCTCGAAGGCGACCGGCTCCATCCAGCAGACGCTGGACGAACTGCGCGTGAAGATCGACCGGCTGTCGGCCGCCGGCAGCGATGCGCGCGACAGTGCAGCCGGCGTGCGTGACAAGTCGGAGGCGATGCGCGGCGCCTTCGAAAGCATGGAACATGTCATCACCCGCATCCTCGACAGTTCGACTGTCATGGCCAACACCACCGAGGCGGTCGATCAGCAATGCGCCGGTTTCGTCGAGAAACTCGGCGAGATGTCGGCCGAGGTCGCCGGCTCGAATGTCAGGCTGCAGCAGGCGGCAAAACGCGTCGACAGCGTCGTCGGCCTCTCGGAAACCCTGATCCAGCTGACGGCGAGCGCCGGCGTCAAGACCGCCGACAGCCGTTGGATCGAGGAAGCGCAGTCGGTGGCAAGACAGATTTCCGGCGCCTTCGAACGCGCCGTCGCTGAAGGGCAGATCGGGTTCGATGCGCTCTTCGATCGACGCTATCGGCCGATACCAGGCTCCGATCCGGCGCAGATGATGGCAGCCTTCACCGAGCTCACCGATCGCCTGCTGCCGCCGATCCAGGAGCCCGTCACAACCTTGGACGAGCGCATCGCCTTCTGCGCGGCGATCGACGAGAACGGCTATCTGCCGACCCACAACCGGAAATTCTCGCAAGCCCAGCGGCCTGGCGACACCGTCTGGAACACTGCCAATTGCCGCAATCGCCGCATCTTCGCCGATCGCGTCGGTCTTGCCGCCGGCCGCAGCACCGCACCCTTCCTTGTCCAGACCTATCGGCGAGACATGGGCGGCGGCAATTTCGTGATGATGAAGGATATCTCCGCTCCGATCACCGTCCGCGGACGGCATTGGGGAGGATTGCGGCTGGCAGTCAAGGTCTGACTTGGGGATCAAGGTTTGACCCCGGGGTCAAACTCTGGCCCTGCATTGCCGCCACCGGCGCGCCGGTCTATACCGCGCCGATGAGATTACGCGCCGACATCTTCGTTTCAGCCCTCCTGCGCCGCGTCTTCGCCAGCGGCGATTTCGCCGCCGTCGAGAAGAAGGGTGCGGAGGAGGCGGGTGCGATCTTCATCCGCCAGCACTTCCGCGACGGCCTGGAAACGCTCTATGCGCCGGCGCCGCAGACCGCTTTCGACGAAGGCCAGGCCGGCGACCGTCTGTTCGAGGTCCGCCTGTCGCGCAGCGATCCGGAAGCGGTGCGTGCGATGCTGGAGCGCGAACGCAAATTCGACCCCGATCTCTGGATCGTTGAGCTGGAGGCGGAGGAACTGGGCGACATGATCCCGCTGGCCAGGGACGGCTGACAGCCAAGGCGTGCGTCAGCTTTCACCTTTTCGAACAGCTCGCCATGCGGTGAGGTTAGTCGTTCTAATTCAGCGAGACCGCCGCCCCATGACGCGCATGTCGCGCTGCGGCGGCGCTTGGCGGATGAAGCGGTGGTTGGGCGTTTCCTGAGGTGCGGGCACATTGGGTACGTCGTGCCTATAGGTGTAGCGGTCGGCGCGCCGCCAGGCTTCGACGCGTTCGTGGCATTCTTCCGGGTCGAGCGCATCGAGCACCATCCAGCCGCGAGTGACATTGTGCTGCTGTTCGGCAAGGTGCGGATAGAGCCTTTCGAGCACGAAGACAGCATCGAGAAAGCTCATGCCGAGGCTGGTCAGCGTCGTGGCGAGCTGCTGGCCGGAAAGATCGAGCATGATGCGCTCGGCAAGCCAGCGGCTGGCGGAAAGCGCATCGGCAAGTGCGGTCGCGAAATGCGTCGCCTCGCGCGAGCGGGCGAAGCGCACCAGCAGCGCCTCCTGAATGTCGGTGAGCGTGCGCAGGCCGAGCCTGTCCTCGTCGGCCCGGCCGAGATGACCGGCAAGCCCGAGGATACGCTCGCGCAGCGCCTCTTCATTGGCAACCCGCTGTTCCTCCAGCGCGTCCGCCTCGTTGGTCTCTGCCGCTGCTGGCGAAAGCGGGACCGCTGGCGATTCCATGATCGGCGCCGATGCGGCCGGCGACCGCGGCTGGCTCTGGCGTAGCGCCACCAAAGCATCGATGACCTTCGGCGAGAGTGAATCGCGGCTGACGATCGCCTTGACATGCGTTGCACCCTGCATGCGCGCGATGGTGATCAGCGTATCGTCGGCGATTGCCTTTGAGGCGGCAAGAAAAGGGGCAGCGATCTCGATCGGCTGGTTGCCGATGAACAGCGCCACCGCGGCTGGCATGTTCTTGCATTGAGAAAGGGCGGCGACCGCCTGGCGCTTGGCCTCGTCGGAGGAGGCCTGGAACAGCGGCATGAAAAGTTCGGCGAATTGGCGCAGTTCGGACCGTGTCGGATGAGACAGGTTCTCGAAACTGCTGACAGTCGCCATCAATACCACGTCCTTTTTCCTGACGGCCAAGGGGCCTTCTAGGTCTCGAAACCGGTCACGCACAAATACACCCCGAAAACGCAGAACAAGGGGACCAAGGGCCGATATGCGTTGGCGGAACGCATGTCAGGCCATACGGTTATGAACAAATCCTACACCGGTACGGTTAATGCATGCTGAAGATTTTATTAAAATGTAACAGAGATATACACGCGCGGCGTGTCCAAAAATGGTTAGCCGGCACATAAAAATTCATGGTTTAGAAGGTGCGCCGCGACGATAGTTCATAACCGCTGAGATGGTGGAAAACTCAGGCGATCCTGTGATCGCGCAGCGCGTGCAGTAGTTTTTCGCGGCTGTCGTAACCGGCCTGATAAAGGTCGAGTGCTGCGGATGCCGCGAATTGCGCGTCGACGCTTTTGATGTCGATGCGCCGTTCTGCGCACCAGGCATCAAGCGCACTGCGCAGCACGTCGAGATCTTCAGGCGAGAAAGATGAATTCACCAGCAAAGACACCGCTTGCCCTCCGCATTCCGGCAAGAACGTGGAAATCCCGATCGATCGGAAGCCGGAAACGTGTGATCGACATGAGCGAACATACGCGCATCTGAGCGCCTCGCAATTAAATATTTTCATGATGTTTTTTTGCAACATCGCCCTTTTTCCCGGCCGGCGGATTGCAGCGCCGATGTCAACTATATGAATTGTTTCTAATTTTATCCGTTGATCTCCAGCCGGCCGTTTGCGCAGGCGGGGTGAAACCAAATCAACTCTTCGAGCGTTAAAGGGGAAGTAACGTGAACTGTGTTCGGCATCGGCCGAGTATTAGTAAACTGTTAACTGTCATCTGTCTCAATTCGGATAGGAACGACGCGATTTGAGTATTTGGATCGTTGAAACTCCGCATCACGGTATTTCAATCAGGTGCCGTGGGAAAGGCGCGAATGCCCTCGGTCCGGTCATCCCGGCACTGCAGGACGCGCCGGCCCGCACATTGGCGGGCAGGGTGAAATCCATCGCAACTTCATCCGTCTCGGGCAGTGCATGGAGACGAGAATGGCAATAGTAATTGCATTGGCGGATCGGCCGCCGCGGGCGCCGCGGCGCCCGGACAAGGAGCCCCGCGAAGCCAAGATCCTTTGGTTCACCGGCGTCCGCTACGAGCGGTTGGCCGAGAGCCCGAAACATCGTCCGGCGCCCGCGCCGCGCGTCAACAAGAAGTAACCGCTCTTCAACCTCAGCGAGCGGCGAATTGCTCGCAGCCGGCTTCCGTCAGGAAGTTGCGCGCAGCCTCATCGAAGCTCGCCTGCGGCGCCAGCGTCCGCAGCACGGCATAGCCGTCCGGCCGTGCCATTTCCACCAGGATCGCCTGCTGCAGCTCCTGCGGCAAGTTCTTGCGCAGGTCGGTCAGCTGGATGGGACTGCCGGCCAGCACGTCGAGCGCGCCGCCGACCGATGTTCTGTCGTTCATGCTGAAGACCTCGTTGGAGGCACTGTCATAGATCGCGATCGACCAGAAGGGCACGTTGCCCTTGGCGGTGAAATGTACCGGCGCATCCTCGACGTCGAAGGAGCAGACGGCGGTGCGCAGGAAGGGGTCGCCATTGGCAAGGCCAGCCTCGTCATATTGGTCGCCGAGCAGGTAGAAATTATTGAGGTCGCCCTCTGCCTCCACGCGGGTCGCCGCATCCCTGCCGGTGAAATGCGGCAGCGACAGGATGATGACGAGATGCAGCAGGGCTGCGCCGAAAAGGCCGGTCAGGACGGCGAAAAATATCCTAAGCATTGCCGCATCCGGTCTTGGTGAGCTTCGGCATAGCGAGGTCGATCACGCCGGAACTGCCGGCTGTCGGGGTGTCGAACAGCGTCAGCACCAGCCGGAAGGTGCCGGCCTCCGGCAGGGCCAGCCAGTTGCCCGGCTGCGCGACGGCTGAGATCTCGATCGAGAAACTGCTGTCTTGATTGCGCAGCACCGTCCAGGAATTGAGCGCTGAGGGATGCCCGGTCTTCACCGCTGCCGGATTGCCGCCATTGTCGGCGGTAAAGAGCGTCCAGAGCCGGGCAGGCGGCGTCTGCCCGCTGATGCGGTAGCGGCAATTGGCATTCAGCCGCGCGCCCTCGTCGTCGACGCTCGCCGTGAAGGTCAGGCCCTCGGCGCTGCCATAGAGAAGCTTGCCGGCACGCGCGCGATGCGATTTGGCGTAAGGATCGGCCTCGACTGTCTGCAACGCCGGAAAGGCCTCCCAGGCACCGAGCTTGATCGCCCCGAAACCCTGTGTCGCGTCCAGCGCATAAAGCGAAATCATGATCCCGCCGCCGAAGGCGACGATCAGCGTGATCGCGATAAAGAGGGGGAATCGAAACACGTCATGACCTTGGAAACCATATCGGATGAAAGGGTTACCACTGATTCTGGCAGGGTGGAATGCCGGGCCGTGACATAGGCGCCGATTGATCCCAGCTTATGTCCGTGCGGCAAAGCCGTCTGCCAGGTGCGGCAAAGCCGTCATGTAGGGCTGTCCGGTTCTGGCCGATGGCTGCCCCTCACCCTAGCCCTCTCCCCGTAAAACGGGGAGAGGGGACGTGCCTTGCGAGATGTGGGCGAGGAACGGAGAGGTTGCGGCGTGTCCCCTTCGCCCCGTCTACGGGGAGAAGGTGCCGGCAAGCGGATGAGGGGCCGGCGTCGGCAATCTCCCAGGCCGGAGATTTCGGAACCCGCGCGTAAGATCCCGCCAACTACTCCGCGCTCGCCACCTTCGCCGGCGCGAGCGGGGCGGCATCCTTCAGCTTCTCGCCGAGCTTCTTGAGGATGCCAGTCGATTGAACCGAGAGCATGCGCGGCCGGATGAGCTGCGGCAATCCGTCCTGCGGCTTGGCGGCGGCAGTCTTGGCGAAGTCCTTTTCCGAGGGCAGGGGGTTTTCGACGCCGGGGATGGCGCGCAGCGTCACACCCTGATGGGCGTAATCCATGGCGCGCTTGAAGGTCATCGCCGGCAGCGAACCGCCGGTCATCTCGTTGGTCGAGGTGTAGTCGTCATTGCCGAACCAGACGGCGCAGGTGTAATTGCCGGTGAATCCGACGAACCAGGCGTCGCGATAGGCCTGGGTCGTGCCGGTCTTGCCGGCCGTCAGGATGCCGTTGTCGAGGGCCGCCTTGCGCGCCGTGCCGACATAGGGAACGCGCGACAGCATCTGGTTCATATAGGCGTCGGCCTGTTCGGAGAGCACACGCTTCGGCGCCGGTTCGTCGCGGTCGAAATCATAGAGAACGTCGCCGTCGTAATCGAGGATCTGGGTGATGCCGTGGCGGCGCGACTGGTAGCCGCCGGCCGGGAAGGTGGCGTAGGCCGTCGCCTGGTCGAGGACCGTCACCTCGGAGGTGCCGATCGGGATGGTGACGTCGTCGCGGATCGGCGTTTCGACGCCGAGGTTCTTCGCCATCGCCCGGATCGGCTGAATACCGAGTTTTTCCTTGGCGAGCCGCACCGGCACGGTGTTGATCGACTGGGCGATCGCGGTCTCAAGCGTGATGCGGCCGGCATAGCGGTTTGCGTAATTGTGCGGGCTCCAGTTGCCCCAGTAGATCGGCGCATCGACGATCGTCGTCTGCGGTGTCATGCCGCTCTCCATCGCCACCGCATAAGTGTAGACCTTGAAGGACGAGCCTGGCTGGCGCAGCGCCCTGCTGGCGCGGTTGAACTGGCTCTCGCCGTAATCCCGGCCGCCGACCATGGCGCGGACGGCGCCGCCGTTTTCGATCATCACCATCGCGCCCTGCTTGGCGTGATAGGCCTCGCCATATTCTCGCAACGACGTTTCGACCGAATCCTCCGCCGCCTGCTGGATGCCCATGTCGATCGTCGTGCGCACGATCAGCGAATGCTGGTGGAAGCGCGACGAAAGCCGCTGCACCTCGTCGAAAGCCCAATCGAGGAAGAAATCGGGCGATTCCACCTCGTTGCGGTCGACGACGGTGGCCGGATTGCGCCTGGCGGCGATCACCTGGCCCTCGGTCATCAGCCCGCTTTGCACCAGATTGGTCAGCACTTCATTGGCGCGCGCACGCGCCGCCGGCAGGTTGACATGCGGTGCGTATTTCGCCGGCGCCTTGAACAGGCCGGCAAGCATGGCGGATTCGGCAAGGTTCACATCGGTGATGTTCTTGCCGAAATAGAACTGCGCCGCCGCCGCGGCGCCAAAAGTGCCGCCGCCCATATAGGCGCGGTCGAGATAGGTGGAGAGGATTTCCTTCTTGGAAAGGTTCGCCTCGAGCCAAAGCGCCAGGAACGCCTCGGTGACCTTGCGGTCGATCGAGCGTTCGTTCGACAGGAACAGGTTCTTGGCAAGCTGCTGCGTCAGCGTCGAGCCGCCCTGCACGACTTCGCCGGCGCGTGCATTCTCGCTCATGGCGCGGAAGAGGCCGATGAAATCGATACCGAAATGGTCGAAAAAGCGGCGGTCCTCGGTGGCGAGCACCGATTTGATCAGCGAATCCGGCAGCTCGTCGATCGGCACGGAATTCTGATGGATGACGCCGCGATGGCCTATGACATTGCCGTAGCGGTCGGTGAAGGTGACGGCGAAATCGCCGCGGTTGCGCCAGTCCTCCTTGGTCGCCTCGAAAGCGGGCTGGGCAAGCACCAGCAGCAGCACCGAGCCGGCCGCTCCGAGCGTCAGCCCTTCGCCGGCAAGTTCGAAGACCATGCGCTTCCAGCCGCGCACGCGGAAGCGGCGGAAGAAGATGGTAATGTCTTCCCAGATCTCGGCGGCGCGGAAGCCGGCGTTCCAGACGGTCGAATCGATCCAGGAATCGATGCGCAGCAGAATGTGACGGCTCTTCGCCGGCCGCTTTTCCGCCGCCTCGTTCGCCGCTTTTCCGGGCCTTTTTTCTGGCCCGTTTTCTGGCCCATTTCCTGGCCCATTTCCTGGGTTGTCCGGATCTTGCACGTCCTGTATTCCCGCCTGATCTCGCTTCGGTCATATCCGACGAAAGCGCGAGGCCCGCATATGGCCGCAAAGCTCTCCGATACGAGGAGAGAATTCTCCGAGTACCAGGAGTATACTGAAGGATTGATTGATTTTGCGGCTGATAACAAGAGAGATGCATCAGGGTCACGCGAATTTGCGGGTTGCTGTTGCAAGAAACGAACGATGAACGATCTGCCCTTCTGGAAGAGTAAGACGCTTGCCGAAATGACCGTCGCTGAGTGGGAAAGCCTCTGCGACGGCTGCGGCCTCTGTTGTCTCAACAAGATCGAGGAATGGGATAGCGGCGATATCTATTTCACCTCGGTCAGCTGCAAGCTTCTCGACGGCGAAAGCTGCCGCTGCTCCAGCTATGAGAACCGCTGGGATTTCGTGCCGGACTGCGTGCAGCTGACCAAGGAGAACGTGCCCGATATCGCCTGGCTGCCGCCCACCTGCGGCTACCGGCTGGTCAATGAAGGCCGCGACCTCTACTGGTGGCACCCGCTCGTCTCCGGCGACCCGGAGACCGTCCATGCCGCCGGCATTTCCGCGCGAGGCCGCGCGATCAACGAAAATGAGATCGATCTCGACGATCTCGAAGACTACGTCGTCGACTGGCCGCTGACTGTGGGCGAGGAGAAGGACGATGAGGACGCCTGATACGGCTGACGAAGGCTTTCTCTTGCGGGGCGAATGACGCATTCGCACAGCGCACGCCTTACCTCCGCGCGATGCGTAAAATCCGCATTGGCCGCTGCTTGATTATTGAAGAGTGAGACCCTACTTGCAGTGCGACCCGCTGGTCCGGGCCCCTCTGGCGAGAGCTTCGGCACTCTTGTGATGTCGGACCTCTTCTCCGACAACCAGTGCCGACAGGGGACTATCCTTGAATCTCTCTTTTTTGTTCGTCGAGCGGCTGGGAACGCCGCTCTGGATGTGGTCGAGCTTTTTCGCCCCGCTTCCGTTACCTGAAGCCGGCGCTTGCCATCGTGCTGATCTTCATCGGCTCGAAGATCCTTCTCGCCGATCTGTTGGGCCTTGAAAAATTTCCGGCCGCGCTCTTGCTCAGCATCGCTTTCGCGATCATCGCTGCCGGAGCGGTCTGGAGCCTCCTCAAAAAGCGGGATCCGCAGCAGCCCGCCTGAGCGGGCTCTGCGAGGGAATACCTTAACAAAGGAAGGAAACAGATATGATTTCAAATTTCATCGGCTGGATTTTTGCCCTGCTCGTCGTCGATCCGTTGCAGGCTGAGATACAGCAACAGGCTGAGCGCGCCCGGCTTCCCGTGGAGATCGTCCGCCAATCCCAGGCCTGCCTGACATCCCGGGGGCCGAAGCTCATAGAGCGCGCTGCCGGCGACTACGGCTGGGCGGCGGCCACAGTCGTCAGCATAGCGATCGGCCATACCGCGCCGGCCGAACTTCTCGACGGCAGCGACCCGCAATGCGCAGCCCTCGTCGGCGCCCTGAAGGGAGCCGACGAGGGTGCGTGACGGTGGTCAGCTGAAAATGGACTGCGTGATGTCTGATCAAGACGGTGTGGCCACCGCGCGGCTCCGGGAGATGCTGGAACTCGCCCGGGTGAGGGGCGGCCTCTCCATCGGCGAGGCTCTGGAGGCGATGGGCTCGACGAGCATCGCCTTCACCATCCTGTTCCTGGCAATCCCGGCGCTGACCCCGATTCCCGGGCCGTTCGGAATGATTTTCGGCACCGCGCTTGCGCTGGTCTCCCTCCAGATCGTTGCGGGCGGCCGGAAGGTCTGGCTGCCCGCCATCGTCAGGGATCGCCGGGTTTCGTCCGCATCGCTTGATCTCGTCGTGGGTCACGCGGTCCCGGTGATCGCCCGGGTGGAGAGGGTCGTGCGCGCCGGCCGGCTGGAGGCCTTCACCGGCCCGACGGTGCAGGCGCTGCTCGGCATTCCTGTCTTCCTGCTCGCCGTGGTGATCGCGCTGCCGATCCCCTTCGGCAATATTCTGCCGGTGTTCTCGCTGGTGGTGCTCGCCGTCGCCCTGATGGAGCGGGATGGTCTCGTCACCCTGATCGGACTGCTGCTCACCTTGGCGACAATCGTCGCGACCGCCGCTTTGCTTTATTTTATCAAGGCGATGATCTTCACAGCCTCTTAAGCTGAATGGACAGGTACAGCGACGAGGAAGCGCCGAAGCTCCGTCTCCACATAGGCGGCCACCGGCCCCTCGGCGCCAAAACCCCACCAGATGAGCGAACCCTGCCATTGCGACAGCATCAGCCGGGCGATCGTCTCCGGCGCCTTTGCCGATCCGAAACATCGCGCGATCGCCGCGGTCAGTGCCGCTCCCCAGGCAGCACCCCGGGCGCGCAGTACCGGATCGCGAAAATCCTCGCGAAGCACCAGCAGTCCCTCGCCATAGGCGGCGGCATTGTCGCCGTAATCCTGCGACAGGCCGACGAGCAGCGCGACCGCGCCGTCCGGCGTTTTCGGCACGGTCTCGGCAAGCCGCGCCGTTTCCGCATCCAGCCGGTCCCAGGCATAAAGCAGCGCTGCGCGCAGCATCGCTGCTTTCGTGGCGAAACGCTGCACCAGCGTCGAACCGGAAAGTCCGCTGGCTTTCGCCACCGCCGCAAAGGTCGCTGCATCCGGCCCCTCGGCATGAATCAGCGCCAGCACCATGGCGAGAAGCTGTTTGTCGGACAGTGTGCGGCGGCGCGGCATGAAATTCCTCTTGCATTCAGGTCATATATAAACGATCATTCGTTTATAAACAAGGGGCGCTGGCTAATACTTGGCGCTTCATTACGGCATGAGGCGTTCTAGCGTGGAGGATGGAGAAGTGACAGCGAACTTGCGGGAGAAAGTGGCCTTGGTGGCGGGTGCTACGCGCGGCGCCGGCCGAGGCATCGCGGTGGAACTCGGCGCCGCCGGCGCCACCGTCTACGTGACCGGGCGCACGACGCGTGCCCAGCAATCCGAGTATGCCCGACCGGAGACGATCGAGGAGACGGCCGAGCTGGTGACATCAGCCGGCGGCAAGGGCATTGCCGTGCAGGTGGACCATCTCGTCCAGCGGCAGGTCGAGGCGCTGGTCGCCCGCATCCGCGGCGAGGCCGGCCGGCTCGATATTCTCGTCAACGACATCTGGGGCTGTGAGAAACTATTCGAATGGGACAAGGCCGTCTGGGAGCATTCGCTGGACAAGGGCCTGCGCATGCTGCAGCTCGGCATCGAGACGCATCTGATCACCGCCCATTACGCCCTGCCGCTGATGATCGAGCGGCCCGGCGGGCTGCTGGTGGAGATGACCGACGGCACGGCCGAATACAATGCCACCCATTACCGGCTGTCGCCCTTTTACGACCTCGTCAAGACAGGCGTCACCCGCATGGCCTGGGCGCATGCGCAAGACTTGGAAAAACACGGCGCCACCGCCGTTTCGATCACGCCCGGCTGGCTACGCTCCGAAATGATGCTGGATGCTTATGGTGTTCGCGAGGAGAACTGGCGCGAAGCGACGAAAGTACAGCCGCATTTCGCCATTTCCGAAACCCCGCGCTACGTCGGCCGGGCCGTTGCGGCGATCGCTGCCGATCCCGATCGCGCCCGCTGGAACGGCCAGTCGCTGTCGAGCGGCGGAGTGGCCAAGACCTATGGTTTCGACGATATCGACGGTTCGCGGCCGGATTGCTGGCGCTACATGGTGGAAGTGCAGGAGCCGGGCAGACTGGCGGATGTGACAGGCTATCGCTAGAGCATGATGCCGAAAAGTGTGAGCGGTTTTCGGACGACATCATGCTCTAACTATTTAATTTAGAACAGGATGATTTACTGGCAATTCCAGGAACAAAAGGTTAGAGCGGCTCCGCGCTTCCGTGAAAGCTAAACCGCTCTAACGCCCCGTTATCATGCTGTGGCTAGCCGCGCCGCCTCGCGAAACGAGACCAGCCGCTTCGTCTGCTCGTCCCACAGCACCAGCTTGACGCAACGCAGGCTTTCCATGAGCGTGATGCGGCCCAGATCGGCAAGCTCAGGATGATCTCGCAGCACCTCCGGCAGCCGGTAGTAAGGCACCCGGCTCGACAGATGATGCACGTGGTGGATGCCGATATTGCCGGTGATCCAGCGCAGCACCGGCGGCAGGTCGTAATGCGAGGCGCCATGGAGGGCCGCATGCTGGAACTGCCATTCCGGCTTCTTCGACCAATGTGTTTCCTCGAATTGATGCTGCACGTAGAACAGCCAGACGCCGGCGGCACCTGCCAGAAGCACGGTCGGCAGATGCACCAGGAGAAAGGGGACGATCCCGACCGCCCAGATCAGCAGCGCGGCGGCCACTACGATGGCAAGATTGGTCGCCATAGTCGAGACCCAGGGCAGGGCGCCGGAGCGCATCATGCCGAAAGGCAGGCGCTGCTTGAACAGGAACAGCCATGCCGGTCCGATCCCGAACATTACGATCGGGTGCCGGTAGAGCCGGTAGCCGAGCCGGCCCCAGCGCGACAGCGCATTATATTCGGCGGTTGTCAGCGTTTCGATGTCGCCAACGCCGCGCTCGTCCAGGTTCCCGGCCGAGGCGTGGTGTTCCGCATGCGCCCGGCGCCAATAGTCGTAAGGCGTCAGCGTCAGGATGCCGATCGTGCGTCCAACCCAGTCGTCGACGCGGCGGCGAGCGAAAAACGAGCCGTGGCCGCAATCATGCTGGATCATGAACAGCCGGAGCAGGAAGGCGGCGGCGGGAAGGACGAGGATCAGGCCGGGCCAGAAGCTGTAATGAACCGCTGCCCATGCGGCAGCCCAGAACAGCGCGAAGGGGACGACGGTGACGGCAAGCTCGAAGGCGCTACGTCCGGCCCGCGGCTGGCGATATCCGGCAAGGATCTTCAGCCAGCGCTTTTCAGCGAAAAGCGCCGCTTGCTCCGCGGATCGCTCCGGGTTGTCGTCGGGCTCACCCAAAGGGGCCACTTGGATTTCCTCGCACTCGCTGCGGCGCGTAGATTCGATCACAGAGTGACGCCGTGAAAGGCGGTGATCGCCGAAAAGCCGAGTGCAATCACCACGGCCGAGCGAATGAGGAAGAGCGGATAGTCGAAGTGGTACATCGTATGAAGAGTGGTCATGGTTACAGCAATTCCTGTTTTTCTGAAAACATGTCAATGGGTGATGGTGTCACGCCAGAGCGCGGCGCGTTCGACAAGACGCGCTATCACTTGCGCTGTTATGCGCACGGGGGCGGAGCGGGGGCTCGATAAGAGGTTCTATTTCTTTGGAGCACTGCCCTGCGGGGCGGTTTTGGTCGCCGTCTTCATCTGATTGGCGAATGTGCTTTCCACCTTCGCTGCCTGCTTGTCCTTCTTCGGCTTCCGGACCTCGCGATTGCTTCTTACTTGTCCTTTTGCCATCGATAAAATCTCCCTTTAGATCGAAATTGAAAGCCGCAGCCTGCGTGGTATTCGCCCCGCTAGTCGGTCGCGATCGGAGATCGCGGGATCGTCATGAGGGGCAGCCCGACAACACCGGGCCGCAGGGATGGAATGAAAATGATGTCTGCTGAAACCGCATCGCAGTCTGGAGGCGGATGACCGGAGAGGTCACCGAAAGCCAAACCCGACGTTGAGACGGGACGTCACCATGCTTTCGCGATCGGGAAAATGGCGGGGCCGGAAACCCGGTCACCGCAAATGCCGCATCGGCCAAATCAGCGAGCCCTCCTTATAGAGTAAAATTGAGGTGCCATTAAGGCCACCGCCGCAGGAAAGCCATATTTCCACAGGGGATAAAGCGCGCCGCGCAAAACTGGGCAGCGATTTTGCGATAACAGCGTGCGAAACAATAGGGCTAAAGCGCGAGGGATGAATCTTCCGACGCGCTTAGTCATTCACGGGAAACAGGCGGATCAGCTTCGTTCTTTCCATCTCCGCACGGCCTGATGCAGACATGATGCCGCGGGCCAAACAGAGTTCTATGTCCCGTCCGATATCGAGCGGCACCAGCATGCCGCCGGCCTTGAGCAGGCGGTCTGTCATCGACAGAAGCAGATCCACTTTCGCCTGGCAGCCATCGCTTTCCAGGAGCGCCACCCGGCGCTCCTTGTCGGTGACAGCAAGAACTCTAGCCTGCCCGCGTTGTTGGTAAGCCCCGAATTGCACCCATCCGAAATAACCGGCCGCTGCGACGCAGATACAAAGCAAAAGGGTTTTTCGCACAATATTCCTTCGGAGCCGGGCGGCTCGATTGCCGCTAAAGCATGTCGCGCAAAAGTGTGAAGCGGTTTTGCGCTAACGGCATGCGTAAAACAAAAACCTAAAGCGCGAGGAGTGAATCTGAAAGATCGCGACGCGCTTTAGAACATCAGTGAGAGCATGATGTCGTCCGAAAACCGCTCACACTTTTCGGCATCATGCTCTAGCCGGCGACGCGTCTTTCGCGGGGCAATCCCTGTATCGCATATCGATTAAAGACGGGGGTTATCGGTTTCGGCGGCGTCTTCAGCTTGCCGAAATGGTGTTCGAGCGCTTGTGAGAGCATGGCCGGTGAGGTGACGCCCTCTTCGAACAGCCTGATTAACAGTATGGCCGCGACGTTGAAGACGCGTTCGTTGCCGATCAGAATTTTGGCGTCGTAGCCGGCGTCGTCGAGCACGCCTTGCAGCATGTCGAGATCGGACGAAGTCAGATGCGACTTTTCGAAAGTGGAAGACATCGGTCCTCCTTTCATCGGGGCAAGGGTATAAAAACCCTCAGTCGGCAGCGCCCGTACACTGGCTGCCGAAGTTGCGACCATGCGCCTTTCACCCAGGCAACGCAACGGGATTCTTGCTGCAGATATCGCTCCGGTTCATGAGTAGCCCGCACCGGTCAGGGTGCGGGCTGATGACGGTCATTCCGCCGCCTGATAGTTGGGTCTCCGGGCGGCCGATGTCCGCGGACCGGCGGCTGCAAGCAAGGTAATCGCCACCGCAAGCAGCGCCACGAAGGCGATGCCGGCGACATAGGGGTCCCAGCCGAAGTGCGGTGCGGCGCCGAAGACTGCCGAGGCCGCCGCAAGCACGATGCCGCCGCCGATCTGGAAGGAGGCGAAGAGCAGTCCTGAGGCGAGCCCCGACTTATCGTCCTCAACGTCGGAAAGGGCCGCGACCTGCACTGAGGGGTAGGTCATGGCGTAACCGAGGCCGAGCGGGATCTGCGAAAACAGCACGAGCAGGATCGGGTCGACATGTCCGAGTGCGGTCACCCAGAAGATATAGCTGAACGCTTGCAGGCCGACACCCGCCGCCATCAGCCCAGTGGCGCCGCGATTTTGCGCGAGCGTCGCAAAACGTGGCGCCAGGAACATTACGAAGACGCCGCCAAGCGCAAAACAGAAGCCGGTGGTGAAGGCCGACCAGCCGATGACGTTTTGATAATAGAGCGTCGCCAGGAACTGGAAGCCGACATAGGCGCCCTGGAAGAGGGCGGCGATGGCGTTGGCATGCCGGAGCTTGGCTCGGCGGAACATGCCGAGCGGCACCATCGGATCGGTATGGCGGGCTTCGACCACGAGGAAGAGCAGGATCAGCACCAGCGACGCGGCGAGCGAACCCCAGGTCGGGAAGGCCCGCCAGCCGGCGGCTGCGGCATTGGTGATGCCGAAGACGAAGAGCAGCAGTCCGGGCGTGATCGTCAGCGCGCCGGCCCAGTCGAAGCTCGGCCGCGGTCCTGTCCTTTTCGGGTCGGCCGGCAGCGCCAGCGGCGCAAGAAGGAGTGTCAGGATCGCCACGGGCGCGCCCATGACAAGCGTCGCACGCCAGCTGAAGATCGTCGCGGCACCGCCGAGCACCATGCCGAGCACGAAGCCGGTGGCGCCGGTCGAGGCGAAGACCCCGAGCGCCTTTGCCCGTGCTGTTCCCTCGCCGAAGACGGAGAGCAGCAGCGCAAGGGCAGCAGGCGCAGTGAAGGCGGCGGCAATGCCCTTGATCAAGCGGGCGGCAATCAGCGTCGGCCCGCTATCGACGAAGCCGCCGGCGATGCTGGCGGCGGCAAAGATCGCCAGCGACCAGAGGAAGACGCGGCGATGGCCGAAGACGTCGGCGACCCGGCCGCCGAGCAGCAGAAAGCCGCCATAACCGAGCACATAGGCGCTGACGGCCCATTGCAGCGATGTCGCCTCCATGCCGAGTTCGGCCTGGATGGCAGGCAAGGCAACGCCGATGGTGGAGACGTCCATGGCGTCGAGGAAGTTGGCGGTGCAGAGCAGCAGCAGTGCCAGCCCCGCCCCGCTTCGCGATTTGGAAAGAGTCATCGAAATCGTTCCTTCTTTGCTGCCGCCTCATCGGGGGAGTTGCCGGGCGGCAGGGAACGAGAAAATGTACAGCTTCCTTTCCTATTGCAAATTGATAGTAGCCATGCCAGGTATTACTGACGATGATGAATGATGCCACGCTTCGCAAGATCGATCTCAATCTCCTGCTGGCCTTTTCGGTGCTGATGCAGGAGCGCAATGTCAGTCGCGCCGCCGAACGGCTGCTGCTCGGCCAGCCGGGCCTGTCGGCCGCTTTGCGGCGCCTGCGCGAGGCGCTGGACGACGAACTGTTCGTGCGTGTCGGCCGCGGCCTGCAGCCGACGCCGCGCGCCCTTTCCATCGCCCCGGCGATCGAGGATGCGCTGTCGGGCATCGAGCGCGCCATCCGCCCGCAGGCCGAATTCGATCCGGCAAGCTGGCAGGGCGAGTTCCGCATCGGCATGTGCGACAATCTCGAATCGGCTTTCTTCGGCCCGCTTGCCGCCCGTCTTCTAAAGCTTTCACCCGGCGCCCGGTTGATCGGCATCGCTTCCGAAAAGCGCGATGCCGCGCGCCGGCTGGACGAGGGCGTCTTCGACTTCAGCGTCTCCGTGCATGATGAACCGGCCTCCTGGCACATCCGTGCGCCGCTGTTCGATCAGGCCTCGATCTGCATTTACGATGCCGCCCAGCTCCGGCTGAAGGCGCCGCTGAGCCTTGAAGATTTCGCCAATGCCGCCCATCTCACCGTCTCGTTCGAAGGCAATGCCGCGACCAGCATCGACATCGCGCTCGGCCGCACCGGCCACGTCAGACAGGTGGTCGCGACGGTGCCGCGTTTTTCCGCCTTGCCGACGGCACTGCGGGCGATGCCCGCCATCGCCACCGTGCCGGAATCGATCGGCCGCTGCATGGCGCAACTGCATGGACTGACGATCTGCGCGCCGCCGCTTGCGCTACCGGCCGATCCCGTGACCATGCTCTATCGCCGCGTCGACCAGGCGGACGGCCGGGCGCGCTGGTTCCGCCGCCTGTTCCTCGACGTCGCCAGCCAAGCGCTCGAAGCCTCCGGCTGCCGCGTATCCATATCCAGAGCGGCGGCCTGAATTTTTAGAGCTCGCCCTTGTGGAAATAGGCTTCGAGGCGGTAACCGTCCGGGTCGATGACGAAGGCGGCATAATAGAAGCGCCCGTAATCCGGCCGGACACCCGGTTCACCTTATCCGTGCCGCCGGATGCGACCGCCGCCGCGTGAAAGGCATCGACCGCCGCCTCATCAGGCGCGACGAAGCAGAAATGCAGTCCGGACCGCATGTCGGCAACAACAGGCTGCTCGACCTGCATCACCCAGAGCCCGACCGTTTCCGGGCCGTAGCCGATCATGGTGTCGGAATTAGACAGGCGCTCATATCCGAGTGGCGCCAGCGCCGCATCGTAGAAACGGCGGGCTCTTTCCAAGTCTTTTACGCCGATGGAGATATGATCGAACATGGACTGCGAACTCCTTCTCTGCTCATCCCCGGTGTGAGCTCTCTCATCACCGGTGTGAGCTCTCTCACCCTCAAGATGGCACGATGACAACATCTTTCAACCGTCGTTCTAAGTCAGCGAACGGGCGCATCGTCAGCGGCCTGCGCGCTCATTCATGGCCGGCGATTCTGTCCAGCGCCTTGGCGAAGAAATCGGGGGCTCCGAAATTGCCGCTCTTCAGCGCAAGCCCGAGCGGTCCGGAGCGGTCGGCCACGAGAACCGGTACGCCGGGATCGATCTCCGGCCCGATCATCATGTTCTTGAGACCGAGCGCTTCCACCACCGCGCCGGAAGTTTCTCCGCCGCCGACGACGATCTGCCGCATGCCGGCATCGGCGAGCCGCCGCGCCAGCCCGCCAAAGAAGGTCTCGATTTTTTCAGCCACGTCCTCGCGCCCGAAACGCTGCTGCACGAAGCTCACCACTTCAGGAGCGGCTGTCGAATAGACGATCGGATTTTCGGCGGCATTCGCTTCCACCCAGCGTGCCGCGCGCTCCACCGACATTGATCCGCGCATCAGCACCGCCGGATCGATCGCAAGCCCCGGATGGTTCTGCAGGTGGCAGGCGACCTGGTTCTGCGAGGTCGTGGAGCAGGAGCCGCAGATCACGACACCAGGACCCTCGACCAGAGGCACTTCGGCCGCCGTACCTGAGAGCTTGCCCTGGTTGCGGAAATTCTGCGGCAAGCCCTGCGCAATGCCAGAGCCGCCGGTCACCAGCTTGTGGTCGGCGACCGCGGCCGCGATCGTCGCCAGGTCGTCGTCCTCGATGGCGTCGACGACGACGAGGCGGTGGCCGGCGGTGAGTTCGGCGCGCAGGCCGTTGCGCAAGGCCGCAGCGCCCGAGCGCACCACGTCGAGCGCAATGCTGCCGATTTCGCCTTTCGTCTGCTGCTGCAGCCAGCGGCGGATGTCGGGATCGGTCATCGGCGTCAACGGATGGTTCTGCATGCCGGATTCGCTAAGCAGCCGGTCGCCGACGAAGAGATGTCCCATGAAAAGCCTTCGGCCGGTCGCCGGAAAGGCCGGGCAGACGACGGCGACGCCGGTGCCGGTGAGGCGCAGCAGCGCTTCAGCCACCGGCCCGATATTGCCTGAAGGCGTCGAATCGAAGGTCGAGCAATATTTGAAGACGATCTGCTCGCAGCCCTGCTCGAGCAGCCAGCGCGCCGCCTCCAGCGACTGGCGCACCGCATCGTCGACCGGCGCTGAGCGCGTCTTCAGCGCGACGACGCCGGCCTCGCAATCCGTCTTGCCGCGGCCGGTGCCGACGAACTGAACGGTCGACATGCCGCCTCTCGCAAGCGTGTTGGCAAGATCGCTGGCGCCGGTGAAATCATCGGCAATCGCCCCAAGCAGCATGTCAGGAAAGCTCCGGCAGGCGGCCTTCGAGCTCGTCCTCGATAGGTACGTGAATGATCTCGTCGAAGGATGTTTCAGCGCCGAAGCCGAGCGCCTGCGCCCGGCTCGCATCGGAATTGCCCGGCGCAGCCACCAGCTTGCGGCCGGCCATTCCGGCCGCGCCTATGACAAGGATTTTCATCTGAAGCGGCCCTCCACTCGAAGACATCGACGCCGACTTCCGGGCGCGAGTCGGCCCCGAACCGGCAATGTCTCAGTTAAGACAAGGCGAGCGACGCTGTCACGTGATTTTGGGGGGAGGGCGCAGTTCGGCTCGGTGCTGCTGCGGGCGGCTGCGATGAACCGGGAACGGACAAGCAGTTCTACCTGCGGCAGCCTGAGGCTGGGCATGCCGCATCCTGCCCAGGTCTGGTTCTAACCAGCACCCTCGGCGACGCTTTGCATCTGCTGCAGGTTCGTCACCTCATAGGTCCAGACTCGAAACGCCTTCAGCACATGCGGTCCGAAGGAATTGATGAGCGGTATGTCGGCGGCGTCGCGCCCGCGTGCGACGATGATACGACCGATCCGCGGCGTATTGTTGCGCGGATCGAATGTATGCCATGCACCGTCGAGGAAAACCTCGATCCAGGCGCTGAAGTCCATCGGGTCGACGACCGGAATACCGATGTCGCCGAGATGGCCATTGATATATCGGGCAGGAATGTTGAGGCAACGGCACAGCGCCACCGCGAGATGCGCAAAGTCGCGACAGACGCCGACACGTTCGTGAAACGCCTCGAAGGCTGTCCGCGTCGATCGCGCCTGCATGTAGTCGAATTGGATGTGGCCGTGAACGAAGTCGCAGATCGCCTGAACGCGGCCCCAGCCGGGTGAGACGGTGCCGAACATATCCCATGCAATTTGACTAAGACGATCCGTCTCGCAATAGCGGCTGCCCATCAGGTAGACGAGGCAATCATCCGGCAACTCCGAAACCGGGAGTTCCCTGGCGCCTGGCAGCGACCTGTCCGGTTGGCCATCGTCTTCGATCGTCGCATCGCCCCATATGGTCAGGTCGCCCGCTGGGGCAACCAGCCGAAGACAGCGGTTGCCGAAGAGGTCGCGATAAGTCGATGTGGGAACATTGGGGGTGGTGAAGACCGTTTCCGGAATTCTGATGTCGGCGGCACGATCATCATGAACCGACAACAGGCACACCAATGCGGTCGGCTGCGGGCAGGTCAGCGTGATTTCATAGCCGTAACGGATCAACATGGAGCGTTTCTCGCGCGTCCGGATCCCGCTAGCGGAAATCCGCCGCAGTTAGAGTATAAAAGGCGCGGCGGCGGTAGGAATAGGCTTTGTGTGCCACGTCCTGAATGGAGTTGCGCAGGGCGTCGAACGCCGAAAGCCACCTCGTTTCCGAAGGCTCGGTTCTTTGCAATGTGGTGTCGGATTTCGCCAGCGCGTCAACCTCGATGAAGAACAACACCTGGAACATGCCGTCATGGCCGACGAAGCGCACCGCATTTCTCGCCGCATCGAAGCTGCGGCTTTGATTCAGAAAGGCTAGCGCCATGGTTGAACCGGCGGGGTCTGACGAGCGCTCCGGGCGGCATCCGACAGCCTGAGCCATTCCTTCCGGTATCCTATGTTGAGAAGATTGAAGGACATCATGTCTTTCCCGGCCTCCGGACGGCTCTTGCCGGTCACGGCATGCTCGGAGTGCATTGGAACGCCTGCTGAGACACGATAGACGGTCCACGAACGGGCGGATTCGATCCGGCGGTCGTGTTCGATCTCCATGGAGTAGCGGCCGGGCGCGCCACATTTATTTTCCCATGTGCCGACGGCAAAGGCATTCCGTCTTCGTTCGGCTTCGTCTTCATGGCTGTTCACGATGTCAACCTTTCGTCATTCGGGCCGTGGCCATGGCCAAACGTCCTCTCGATCAGTGTTGCGCCGCTGCCGGCGGGCGATAGGTTTACCAGCTCCAGGCTGTCTTCCGTCGCGACCCGCTCATGACGCTCATCGTCACTGCGGATGCGGTATTGCAGCACATTTCCTCTCAGAGGCAGCGTGGCGGTAATGCGGTATGTGTCGGGGAGCTTGGAGGGAACGACCAGGAACCCGTCCTTCACCCGGACAGTCTGTCCCACCTTGAAGATATGTGTTGCTGCCTCGCGCCGGATCGAGCGTCCATTGCGTTGCGAGATGCGCGTAGCGGTCATGACGGTTTGTGGTCCTTTTCGAGCGCGGTTTCGAGATCTGACAGGTGGATAGGCATCATCTGCTGCGTCGAACTCTGCGCGGCGATCGCCGGCAGGTGGATGAAGGCACCGACCCTTAGCCAGGCAAGCCTGGAAACGCTATCGATCGATTCCTCGTCATAATCGACGCGGTATTCTCCGGCTGGCTGCACCCCGTCGAAACCGGGCAGGCGGAATGGGGATGAAAAGCGGACGACGGTTTGTGTGGTGCGACTTGTCACGGCTGAGGCCTCCGCAGGAAGACACCGATGCGTTTCCTGTATCGTTGAGATCCCACCCGGACGAACTCGAGGCCGCCGGTACATCCGCGGTCAGCGCCAAGCTCATTCCGGATCGGAATAGGCGAAATCAACGCCGGAACGACGTCATAGATTGCTATCGAAAATTCAGTGGTGATGGCGGGTCGTAGGTCTCTGACACCGCGAAGCCAAGTCGGCCAAATCGACGAGGCCCATCATTGCGCCTCGATTGAGTTTAAATCAAGATAAATTCGGATTTATCTATGAAAAACGCCAAATTAACTCGACGACCGGTTAAATAAAATCGAACGTGATGGCGTAAAAATTCTATTCATTTGCTGATTATTACAAAATATTCGCTCAAATTGATTTCCTGAATTTTTAAAGAAATTCCCTGCGTGAACAATATTTCTTGGCACTCCTATCAATCGAGTGCCACGGGTGCTATTTATGAGTTGCAGCCGCCCTACGCGCCGGCAGCAGAAAGACCTCTATGAAATTCCGTTCACTTCACGACCGCGTCGTCATTCGGCGTGCGGAAGGCGATGTCAAATCCAAGGGCGGGATCATCATTCCAGACACCGCCAAGGAGAAGCCGCAGCAAGGCGAAGTGGTCGCAGTCGGCCCGGGCCTGCGCGACAAAGGCGGTAATCTCGTCCCGCTCGATGTCGAGGTCGGCGATCTCATTCTGTTTGGAAAATGGTCGGGGACCGAGGTCACGATCGATAGCGAAACCCTTCTGATCATGAAGGAGACCGACATCATGGGCATCGTCGAAAAGACCGAAGCGGCTGCCGGCAAAGCCGCCTGAGGGTCGAAAATTTGTGACCCGCAACTCAAGACCGAACTGGGAAGAAATATCATGTCTGCCAAGGAAATCAGGTTCTCCACCGACGCGCGCGACCGCCTGCTGCGCGGCGTCGAATTGCTCAACAATGCCGTCAAGGTGACGCTTGGCCCGAAAGGTCGCAACGTCGTCATCGACAAGGCCTATGGTGCACCGCGCATTACCAAGGACGGCGTCAGCGTCGCCAAGGAGATCGAGCTCGAAGACAAGTTCGAGAACATGGGCGCGCAAATGGTGCGCGAGGTGGCTTCGAAGACCAATGATCTTGCCGGCGACGGCACGACGACGGCAACGGTGCTCGCCGCCTCCATCTTCCGCGAAGGCGCAAAGCTCGTCGCCGCCGGCATGAACCCCATGGATCTGAGGCGCGGCATCGATCTCGGCGTTATCGCCGTCGTCAAGGAAATCCAGGCGCGGGCTGTGAAGGTCAAATCGTCAGGCGAGATCGCACAGGTCGGCACCATTGCCGCCAATGGCGACGCCACTATCGGCGAGATGATCGCCAGGGCGATGGACAAGGTCGGCAATGAGGGCGTCATAACCGTCGAAGAGGCGCGAACCGCCGAGACCGAACTCGATGTCGTCGAGGGCATGCAGTTCGATCGTGGCTATCTCTCGCCCTATTTCGTCACCAATGCCGAGAAGATGCGCGTTGAACTGGAGGAGCCCTATATCCTCGTTCACGAGAAGAAACTCGGCAGCCTGCAGGCGATGCTGCCGATCCTGGAAGCCGTCGTACAGACCGGTAAACCGCTGCTCCTCATCTCGGAGGACGTCGAAGGCGAGGCGCTGGCGACGCTTGTCGTCAACAAGCTGCGTGGCGGCCTGAAGGTCGCAGCCGTCAAGGCGCCGGGCTTTGGTGATCGCCGCAAGGCCATGCTGGAAGACATTGCCGTGCTGACCGCTGGCCAGATGATTTCCGAGGATCTCGGCATCAAGCTCGAGAACGTCACGCTCGATATGCTCGGCCACGCCAAGCGCGTGCTGATCGACAAGGAAAGCACCACGATCATCGACGGCTCCGGCGAGAAAGCGGCCATCCAGGCGCGCATCCAGCAGATCAAGGCGCAGATCGAAGACACCACTTCCGACTACGACAAGGAAAAACTGCAGGAACGCCTGGCGAAACTCGCCGGCGGCGTCGCGGTCATCCGCGTCGGCGGCGCGACCGAGACGGAGGTCAAGGAAAAGAAGGATCGCATCGACGATGCGCTGAACGCCACCCGTGCGGCGGTCGAAGAGGGCATCGTGCCCGGCGGCGGCGTGGCACTGTTGCGCGCGAAGTCGGCGCTGACGGGACTGACGGGGGAGAACGCCGATGTGACGGCGGGCATCTCGATCGTGCTCAGGGCGCTCGAAGCCCCGATCCGGCAGATCGCCGACAATGCCGGGTTCGAGGGCTCCATTGTCGTCGGAAAACTCGCCGGCAGCAATGATCATAATCAGGGCTTCGACGCACAGACGGAGACCTATGTCGATATGATCGAGGCCGGCATCGTCGATCCTGCCAAGGTCGTGCGCACTGCTCTGCAGGACGCCGGCTCGATCGCGGCGCTGCTGATCACCGCCGAGGTGATGATCGCCGACATTCCCGCAAAAAATTCTGCGCCTGCGGCCGGAAATGGCGGCATGGGCGCTATGGGATACTAGAGCATGATGCCGAAAAGTGTCAGCGGTTTTCGGACGACATCATGCTCTAACTATTTAATGTAGAACAGGATTCAGATTTTAGACCCGGCCTAAAATCATCCTGTTCTAAGGCCAGCTTGAACCGGTCCGGCGTCGCCGGACGGCACAATCCGAACAACAGAGAGGGAGAATTCCAATGTCCGTGCAGAGCAGCAGCAAGACATCGATTACCCAGCGTTTCGACAGTTACCAGCCATCCAAGACGCTTCTCGCCTGGGCATGCGTCGTCACGGCGATCGCCACGATGATCATCGGCTTCAGCTGGGGAGGTTGGGTAACCGGCGGCACATCAAGCAAAGCGGCAGCCGCCGCCGGCGAGACCGCGCGCGGAGAACTGGCGTCGGCCATTTGCGTCGAGCGATTCAAGGCGGCGCCGGATGCGAGCGCTAAACTGATCGAGTTCAAGGCGATTACCGAAGGCTACAAGCAGCGTCAGTTCGTTGAAGCCGGCGGTTGGGCGACCATGCCTGGGCAGACTTCAGCCGATAGCCGAAGTGTTCAAGGCTGCGCCACGGCGCTTGCCGTCTGACACCGTTTTACCAGAGCGCTCCGATATATGTGCGGAGCGCTCCCACTGTTGAAGCAGGAAATGACCTATGATCCGTTTCGTGAAAAAGAACGACCCGCAGCCAGCCGCAGAAGACGCCGGCGAAAGCGTCAAGAAAATCCGCGAGGCAGCCGCCGAGGGGCCTAAGAAAGCCGCCAACGACAGCACGCGTCGCCGCGCGCCGCAGGCGGCGGAAGACGACGACCCGCTTATCTGAGCAAAGCACCGCACCGCGGTTGACGACCTAGCGATAGTCCAGCCAGATCCCGCCGGCGTCGGCGGACCGTACGCAGTTTTCCACCCAGCGCACCCCTTCCAGTCCGGCATCAACATCGGGAAAGACCAGCTCTTCGATCCCCGCAGGGGCGAGGCCGCGCTCATTGTTGATGGCGAAGCCGAAGCGGCGATAGAGGTTCGCCCAGGCTTCGAAGAGACCTTCCGGGTGACCGCCGCCGATCCGGTCGTCGATCCTGGCCTCGGGATAGAGATAGTCCATGCCGCGCTCGAGAATGCGGGCAGGTTCGCCCTGGATCTCGTAGGAGAGCTGGTTCGGCCGCTCGTCCCACCATTCGATGCTGGCCTTCGAGCCGACGATGCGGATCTTCTGGCCGTGCATGGAGCCGGCATTGACGGCGCTCGACCAGATGGTGGCGATCGCGCCATTATCATATTCCATCAGGGTCACCGCATTGTCTTCGAGCGGCGCGCGGCTTTTGACGAAGCTCTGGCGGGTGCAGAGCAGCCGCCTGATCTTCAGGTGCGGCAGGATGACCTTGGCGATATAAAGCGGGTGGGTCCCGACGTCGCCGAGCACATAGCTGGGACCTGCGAATTTCGGATCGACGCGCCAGCGCGTCGCGGGGTTCTGCTCCTCCACCGCAGCACTATGGAAGCCATGGGCGAATTGCAGGTTGACGATGCGGATCTCGCCGAGATCGCCATTCCCGACCATCGCGCGCGCCTGCTCGATCATCTGATGGCCGGCATAGCCATAGGTCACGCCGACGATCCGGCCGCGCGCCTGGGAAACCGCCTTCAGCTCCTCGGCTTCGGCGGTCGTAAAGCAGAGCGGCTTTTCGCAGATCACATGCAGATCATGTTCGAGTGCTGCCTTGCAGATCGCAAAATGGGTGTTGTTGGGTGTCGCGATCGACACGGCCTCGATGCCGTCGGCCCGACCGGCCTCAGTCGCAAACATCGTTGCATAGTCCCGGTAGCTCCTGGCTTCGTCGAGCCCGAGATCGAGGCCGAAGGCGCGGCCGCGTTCAGGATCGATATCGAAGGCGCCTGCCGCAAGGGCAAAGACGTCGTCGCGATGCGCTGCCGAGCGATGAATATAGCCGATCTGGCTGCCTCTGCCGCCGCCGACCATGCCCCAGCGGATCGGCTTTTTCCTGTCATTCGTCATGGTTTTATCCTTAAAATCCGACCGACCTGAGGTAATCGCGGCTTTGCTTCACATCTTCGAGGCTGCCGGCGACATTCCTCGGATCGCGCTCCTGCTCGACGGTGATGAAACCGTGATAGCCGATCTCCTCGAGCGTCCGTTTGACGGCGGGGTAATCGATGACGCCGCGGCCGATCGGGCACATGACACCCTGTCCGCAGGCATCGAAGAAGCGGATCTTTTCGCCAAGCACACGGTCGAAGACGGTCTGGTCGATATCCTTGAAGTGGACGTAGTCCAGCCTGTCGGCATAGCGGCGAAGCATCTCCACGGGATCCATGCCGGCATAATAGCTATGGCCGGTGTCGAGGCAGAAGCCGGCGATCTCCTTCGGAATGTCACCTGCCACCCGCTCGACCTCATCGGCGAATTCGATATAGCCGCCCGCATGCGGGTGGATGACGGCGCGCACGCCGTATTTACGCGCCGCGAGTTCGGCGATCGCCGTGATGTTCGCGACCATCCCGGTCCAGACCTTGTCGTCGAGACGCGGCGCACGATCCGAATGGCCGGCGGCATAGTCCCGCTCGTCGTGCCCCCAGTCCATGACCGTGAGATAGGGGGTCCTGAACCGCTGGCCTGCCACCTGTTCCGGCTGCGGCAGCCTGGTGATGACGGCGCAGATTTCCTCCGTCTGCCGCAGCAATGTCTCCCGATTTTCAGGCGAGACGAGATCGTCGAAGATCGTGCCGGCGACGATGAAGAGATTGCGTTCGGCAAGCGCCTTTGCAACGAGCGCATCATCGAGCGGCACGTAGCCGTACGGCCCGAGTTCGAGGCCGCCATAGCCGGCCGCCGCCGCCTCGTCGAAGACGCGCTCCCAGGCGGGAAGATTTGGATTGTTGACGTCATCAACGCCCCAGCAGCAGGGGGCTGTCGTAATCGTGATGGTCACGGTTTTATTCCTGAAAAGTGGTGGCGCCGGGCGGATGTTGACGATCAGCCAAGTTTCCCGGGCCAGTATTTGTCGACATATTTCTGGATTTCGGAGCGCATGAAGCGGCCGGAATCATCGGCACGCTCCTCCCAGCCGAAGACGCAGGCGGTGATGATGCCGTCGAACCCGACCGCCGCGAGCGAGGAGAAGAACACATCCCAATTGATCTCGCCCTGATACATATCCATGTGCTGATGGATGGTGACCTTCGCGCCCGGCGGATTGATGATATAGCGCAGCCCGGATGACGCCTTGTGATTATAGGTATCGGCGACATGCACATGGGCGATCAGCGGGCCGGCATCGCGGATCATCCGCGCCATGTCGTCACCGAAATAGAAGGTATGCGGCGCGCAGTAGAGGAACCTAACGTTCTTCGAGCCGATGGTCTTCAGCATGTCGATCGCCGGATGCAGCGTCTCGCACCAGTCTTCCGGATGCGGTTCCATGTTGAGCGTGACGCCCTCGCGCTCGAACACCGGAACGAGCTCTTCCATCGAGCGCCACCAGGCAGCCTCGCTGTGCTCGTGGGTATGCATGCCGCCGCAGCAGCTGGCGCGGTGGCTGCGATCCGGCGACGGTCCACGGCCGAATTCCGAATTCATGGTATCGCAGCCCATCTCGGCCGAAATCGCGATCGCTTCCTTCCAGTAGCGCACCGCTGCCTGTCGCTCGTCCTCATGCGGGCTCGCCCAGCGGTACATCGGCAGGATCGAAGCGAGCTGCACGCCGTGATCCTTCAGAGCCGACTTGAACTCCGCAATGCGTTCCTTGTGTGCCCGCGGGCGCACCCACCAGGGCAGAAAATCGTCGCGCGGTGAAAGCTCGATATGCTCATAGCCGAGTTCCGCCGCCTTGCGGCAGAGGTCGCGCAGGTTGAGGTGACGGTGCATATGCGGGTCGAGTGCGATCTTCATCTGGTTCCTCCGTCATCCCTCGGCCGCATCGGACCGGCGGGTGATCCTTGATCTCGTTTGTTTCGGACGTCCGGTGCTCCTCCCGGATTGCCAGCACGATACTGCTGCAGTGCCCCCATGCTCCAATGCTTCCTTGATCAAATTTGATCATTGACCGCGCAGCAGGCCGATGCTCTGCTGTGTCAGCTTTGGGAGTGAGTGAGCTTGATGAAGGTGACTCTGAAGGATGTCGCGATGCAGGCCGGCGTTGGCACCGCGACCGTCGAGCGCGTCCTCAACAGTCGCGGCGGCGTGCGGCCGGAGACGGTGGAGAAAGTCTTCCTGGCGGCAAGACGGCTTGAATACCGGCAGAGCCTGCCGGTCGCCCATCGCGGCCTGATCCGGATAGAGGTGATCCTCGTTCGTCCGGAAACCAGCTTCTATTCGCGTCTGAACCGGGCGTTCGAGCGCATCGCCGCCTCGCTCGACGACAGCATTGTCGTTCACCGCACCTTCGTCCGCGAGGATGAGCCGGCGCAATTCGCCCGCTACATCGCCAACCCGACGGCACGCCGGTCGGCGCTGATCGTGGTTGCGCCCGACCATGCCGATGTCGTCACCAGCGTGCGCAAGGCGGCCGATCTCGGCATTCCCGTCATCCAGATCATGACCCGTCCGGCCCCCGAACTGCCCTATGTCGGCATCGACAACTATGCTGCCGGACGCACCGCGGCTCACTACATGTCGGGCATGCTGGCGCAGCGCCCCGGTTCGTTCGTCGCTCTCTGCCACAGCGGCGCCTATGAGAATCATAAGGAGCGGATCCGCGGCTTCTCCAGCTATCTCTCGGACAATGCTTCGAATGAGGGTTCAAACGAACATCGTTTCATTGAGGTCATGTTCGACCTCGATGACGAGCACAATGCCATCGAACTGCTGCACGCGGCCCTCCGGCGCGAACCCGGCATCATCGGCGTCTATAGTGCAGGCGGCGACAACAAGGGAGTTGCCAGGGTGCTCGAGGCAAACAAGGCGAGGCGGCCGTTCTGGGTCGGCCACGAATTGACGGGTGAGACGCAGGACTACCTCAGTCGTGGCATCATGTCGATCGTGCTCGACCAGGCGCCGGAGGTGCAGGCGAGGCGATCGATAGATCTTGCCCTGAACAGGCTGGGTCTCATCGAGGTGGAGGTCAGCGCCGAACCGGTGCGCTTCCTGACGATCACACCGGAAAATCTCTGAGGCGGGATAAGGAGGCCTGGACAATCCGCACGATTGTTCGGTTTGCGCATGTGACTGCCCCTCACCCTAACCCTCTCCCCGTTTTGACGGGGAGAGGGGACGTGCCAAACGAGACGTGGGTGGGAACGGAGAGGGCGCGGCATACCCCCTTCGCCCCGCCGGCGGGGAGAAGGTGCCGGCAGGCGGATGAGGGGCTGGTTTCGGCAATCTCCAGGGCGAGGTGTGTCTCAAACGCCGCGTGGAGAATTGGCGCAACCTTACTGCAACTGCGGTTTCTTAAGAAAGCTGTTGCGGTCTGCGGATTTGACGCGCAGCCAGGCTTCCCGGCCGTTCCTGAGGATCCGTATGGGGATCTCGGCGCCGGCCGGGCCGCTGCTCCAGAGCTTGCGATAGAAATCGGCCAGGCCATCGACCTCTTCGTCGCGGATCTCCGAAATGATATCGCCTTGACGCAGGCCCGCCTGGGCGGCCGGGCCGTCTTCGGCCACGCTCATGACCACCACGCCGCCATTGCTCTCGGCGGAGAAGGCGCCGAGCCAGGGCCGCGGCGGCTTGTTGACCTGGCCGCGGTTCAAGAGATCGTCGAGGATCGGCGGCAAAAGGTCGATCGGCACGACCATATTGATATCGGCAACCTCGTCGCCATGGCTCATTTGCAGGCGAAGCGAACCGATGCCAAGAAGCCTGCCGTCCGAACCGATCAGGGCCGCGCCGCCCCATGAGGGATGGGCTGGTGCTGTGAAAATCGCCTCGTCGAGCAGATATTCCCAATAGCCGGCAAATTCCTGCCGGGCGACGATATTTGCCTCGACGAATTCTCCGATGCCATCGGCCAGCACGACGGGATCGCCGGGCTTGGCCGTGGCCGCGTCGCCGAGATCCACCGCCGGCGCATTCAGGGCCCCAAGCGCCTGGACCAGGCCGAAGCCGCTTTCCTGATCATAAGCAAGCGCATGCGCGGGAACCACGCGCCCGTCATGGGTCGTCAGCCAGACCTCTTCGGCCTCGGTGATGAGATAACCGATGGTCAGCACCAGCCCGTTGTCGCGAATGACCACGCCGCTGCCTTCCCGGACAGTGCCCAGCGTCTCCGCCGTGAAGGCATCTTCCGGAATAGAGGAACGGACGGCCACGACTGACCGTAAAATCGGATCGATATTCATACTTTCATCCCGATAGACGCCGGCGCGAAAGGCCGAAAGCCGGCGCATTCTTCCTTGAATAGGTAAGAGAATGGACGGCGGGTGCAAGACCGTATCGGACGGAATTTTGGCAGGTCAACGGCGACCTCCCTCCGATGCCTGCACCAATCAAGGTTTCACTGAGCGCCGAGACTATCTCGCATAGCAGCGGCGGGCGGCTGAGCGCGACCATATTGCCGCGGCGAGCATCCCATCACTCTCTTGAAAGCGGTGCTGAATGCGCTTTCGGATTCATAACCGAGCGACAGGGCGACACCGGCAATTGCTTCGTCCGAATTTGTCAATCGGTCACCTCCGAGAAGCATGCGCCAGCGCGTCAGATAATCCATCGGCGCAAGCCCGACCTTTTCCTTGAAGTGGAGAGCAAAACTGGACCGGGACATCGAGGCCCGTTCAGCCAGCGACTGCAATGTCCACTTGCGGGCTGGATCGGCATGCAGGGCACCGATAGCCGCGCCGATCCGTCGGTCGGTAAGCGCGAAAAGCCAGCCGACGCCGCGCGCATTCGGCGATGCGATATGGAGGCGCAACACCTGCATGAGCATGACATGAGCAAAATGCTCCGCCATCAGAAAGCCACCCGGCTGCTGGTCGCGCAATTCGCGCGTCATCCGATCGAGGCACCAGCGCAGCACGGTGGCGTGATCGGAATCCTTCTTCACATGGACGATCGGTGGCAGGATTCCGAGAAGGATGTCCGAATTTCCTCCTGAAAAGGAAAAACGGCTGCCGATCAGGAAGAAATCGCCACCGCCATTGCAAGTCGCAATGCCGTCGCGGGCGATCGAATAGATCGCATCGGACGGGATCGCTTCGAGCCCCGGATCGCTGGCGAGACGAAAGGCTCGGCGGCTCGTCAGCAGAAAGCAGTCGCTTTCCTCCAGGCGGACAGCTTCGGCAACGCCATCGACGCTCAGCCAGCAGGCGCCTGAAATCACCGCGTTGAACTTGATGCCATCAGGGGGCGGAAAATCGATCGCCCAAGCGCCGCCAGCGTCAAGCCCCGCGGAAACATAGCTGCGCGGTTTGAGCAATGCGAGAACATCGGATAAAGGGTCCATATAAAAATCCGGACGATGGCGAAGAGATGTCGGACTCTACCGCATGGATCGTCTGGAGACCACGCCTTATTCTCGCGACCGTAATCCCGAGCGACGGCAACGTCGCAGAACAAAGGCAATTATCATGAGTGACAAACAAGTCCCCATCGGCTCCGGATTTGGAGCCCACACGACGGCCGGCGAGGTTCTGGCCGGTCTCGATCTTTCCGGCAAGCGCGCCATCGTCACCGGCGGCCATTCCGGCCTCGGGCTCGAGACCACGCGCGCTCTGGCGGGCGCCGGCGCCAAGGTGACCATCGGCGCAAGGAACATCGAGGCGGCGCGCAGCGCGGTCGCCGGTATCGATGGCGTAGAGATTGATCGGCTCGACCTTTCCGACCTCGAAAGCGTTCGCGTCTTTGCCGAGCGGTTCGTCGCGTCTGGCCGCAGCATCGACATCCTGATCAACAGCGCCGGCATCATGGCCTGCCCGGAAACGCGTGTCGGCGACGGATGGGAGGCACAGTTCGCGACCAATCATCTCGGCCATTTCGCCTTGGTCAACCGCCTTTGGCCGGCGATCTCGCCCGGCGCTCGCATCGTTTCGGTTTCCTCCGGTGGCCATCACAACTCGGCCATACGATGGGAGGATGTGCAATTCGAGACCGGTTACGACAAATGGCGGGCCTACGGACAGTCGAAGACTGCCAACGCACTTTTCGCCGTGCATCTGGACAGGCTCGGGCGCGACACCGGCATCCGCGCCTTCTCCCTGCACCCCGGCAAGATCTTTACCCCCTTGCAGCGCCATCTCGCAAAGGAGGAAATGGTCAGTGCCGGCTGGATCGATGCGGACGGCAACCCGATTGATCCGACATTCAAGACGCCATCCCAGGGGGCCGCCACGCTGGTTTGGGCGGCGACCTCGCCGCAACTCGACGGTATGGGAGGCCTCTATTGCGAGGACTGCGATATCGCCATCCGCGCAACGGCTGGAGAACCCGGCGGCGTCAGCGACCATGCAGCCGATCCCGAGGAGGCAGCACGCCTGTGGATCTTGTCGGCAAGGCTGACCGGCATTGACGCTTTCGCGGCCTACGCCTGAAGCCATAGCGCGCGGCAAACCCTCGTCAAGGCGCGCTGAAGACGCCGCCGATTGTCTTGCCGTCCTCGCGCCTCACCCGGGCCTTCTCGGGTGAAAGCCCGATCGGCAAGCCGAGCAGATCGTCAGCATGTCATTGGCGCAAACGCCGCCGAAATCGGCCTGCGACAGCGCGGTCGCCGTGCCAGATTGTATTTGCGCAAACAGCAGTCAAATCGCGACAATCCGTCTTTAGGGCATGCGCAAAGCTGCGCCATTCCGTCCTGCGTCGTTCTCCGGACTTGGCGCGCGACATTTTTCGTGACAGCGGCATTGTGCAACAATATACGGTCAATCTCATCAGGAATCAGACCGACACGGAACGCGACATGAAAGACTGGCATCCCGATCTCAGCCGCAGCAGCAGCCCGCGTTATATGGCGATCGCCGATGTGATCGAAATGGATCTGCGCAGCGGGCATCTGGTGGTTGGGGACCGGCTGCCGCCGCAACGCGAACTCGCCAAGCGGCTGAACGTCGATTTCACGACAGTGGCGAGAGGTTATGTCGAGGCGCAGAAGCGCGGGCTTGTGGATTCGCATGTCGGCCGAGGCACCTTCGTTACCGGTGGCGCCGACAAGGAGCGCCAGGGATTCGCGCTCGACGCCGCGCCCGATCCCCGCCGCGCCTCCATTGTCGATTTCTCGATGAACATGCCGCCGGAACCGGATGATCCCGAACTGATCGCCCGCATGCGCGAGGGCATGTCGGCGGTGACGGCGAACCTCATTCCGCTTCTGCGCTACCAGGGCTTCGGCGGCTCCAGCATGGACAAGGAGGCTGCTGCCTCCTGGCTCAGCCGTCGCGGGTTGGTGCCCTCGCAGGAGCGCATCTTCGTCACACCCGGCGCCCATCCGGCCCTGCTGGCGATCTTCGGCCTGCTGGCAAAACCGGGCGAGACCGTGCTTTCGGAAATCATCACCTATCCCGGTATGCGCTCGATCGCCGCCCAGCTGCGGCTCAATCTGGCCGGTCTGCCGATGGACGGGGACGGTATCCTGCCGGACGCCTTTGCCGAGGCCTGCGAGAGATTGAAGCCGAAGGCGCTCTATCTCAATCCGACGCTGCAGAACCCGACGACGCTGACCATTCCGGCCAGGCGCCGCGAGGAGATCTGCGCGGTTGCCCGCAAATATCACGTGCCGATCGTCGAGGACGATGCCTATGGTTTCATTCCGCAGCACGGCCCGGCGCCGCTCGCCGCAACAGCGCCCGATCTGACCTGGCATATCGGCGGACTGGCGAAATGCATCGGCGCGGGTCTGCGACTTGCCTATGTCGTGGCGCCTGACAGTAAGGCCGTGTGGCCCTTCGTCAGCGCCATGCGCGCCAACAATGTCATGGCCTCGCCGTTGACCGTGGCGCTCGCCACCCGCTGGATCGAAGACGGCACCGCCGATACGATCCTGCGTTTCATCCGTGCCGAAGCCGCCGCCCGCCAGCAAATGGTCGCCGCCATCCTGCCGGCCGGCAGCTACCGCGCCGATCCGATTAGTTTCAACATCTGGCTGCCGCTCTCCAACGGCTGGACCCGCTCTACCTTCGGCAGCCATACCCGTTCCTCCGGCATCGGCGTCGTCGCAAGCGATGCCTTCACGGTCGAGGGCACGGCACCCGAGGCCGTGCGTGTCTGCCTTGGCGGACCGATCACCCGGGAGAAACTGCAGGGCGCACTGGAATTCATGGCTCACGCGCTGGACGGCCCGCCGGAAATGGCGGCGTCGTTCTTCTGACGCAGAACCCCGCCTCGGGCTGATCAGGCACGAGCGGTTGAGATCAGATCGGTCGCGCCCAGATCTATCCGGGCATGGGCGAAGCGTAACCGTCACGTTCACGGCTGATCCGCCCTGGCTGCCAGGCGTGGCTGCGCCCCAAATGCTGCTTGATAAATCTGCAGTCAACTTGCTGCCGGCATGCGCTGGGGAGCTCTGCGGCATTCTGGCGAATTGACTGGCAATTTCCATCTAATGTAATTATATTGCATGCAGTCATTTTAGGTATTGATCGTATCGATATCTGCGAAGCAAAGAAAGCGAGATCGTCATGGACACGGAATATCCCCCACTTCCTCCGATGCAGACCGGCATCAAGGGACGCTGCCCGCGCTGCGGCCAGGGCCATATGTTCAAGGGCTTCCTGACGTTGCAGCCGGAATGCGAGGTCTGCGGTCTCGATTATTCCTTCGCCGATCCGGCCGACGGTCCGGCCTTCTTCGTCATCTGCTTCGCCTGCATCCCGAGCGTGCTGCTCGGCGTCTGGCTGGAGGTGGCCTTTTCAGCGCCGATCTGGGTGCAGCTTCTAGTCACCGGTCCCTTCATGCTCGCCACCTGCATTCCGCCGCTCCGGCCGCTGAAGGGCTGGCTGGTCGCCAGCCAGTATTTCTACAAGGCGGAAGAGGGCAAGCTTGCCTGACGCCTATTTCAGCGTCGCGCGCAGGCGCGGCGTCGCGAAATCGAGCAGCGCCCGCAGCTTCAGGGGTACCAGGCCTTGCGCGGGATAGACGAGATGCACCGGCGCCGGCGGTGGTTCGAAATCGGCAAGCAGCGGCACCAACAGCCCGGCCATCTCGGCGCGCGCGGCCTGGTAGGAGAGCACGCGGGTGATGCCGAGGCCGGCGACAGCCGCATCGACCGCGGCCTCGGCGGTGTTGACGGCCAGCCGTGAGCGGATCGGCACGGCGTGATCATGTTTCCCCTCGGTGAATGTCCAGCTCAGCATCGAGGCCATACCCTCGAAGGTGACGCAGTCATGCCCGGCGAGATCGCCTGGGTGCCGGGGCGGGGCGTGCCGTGTCAGATAATCCGGGCTGGCATAGACCGCGCGGCGGATCGCGCCGAGCCTTGTGGCGATCAGGTTGCTGTCCGGCAGGTTGCCGATCCTCAGCGCCACGTCGATATGATCCTCGACGAGGTTCGACAGCCGGTCGCCAAGCATCAGCCGCAGATTGATATCGGGATAGGCTTTCAGGAAATCCACCACGACAGGCAGGACATGCAGCCGACCGAAGACGATCGGCGCGGTCATCGTTAACTCCCCCTTCGGGGCGCTGTATTCGCCGGCGGCCGTCCGTTCCGCCTCTTCCACCCGATCGAGAATTTCCCGTGCCGCCTCGACATAGGAGCGGCCGGCTTCCGTCAGCGTGATCTTCCGGTTGCTCCGCTGCAGCAGCTGGGCGTTGAGATGGGCTTCCAGTTCCGAAACCTTGCGGCTGACGGTTGCGAGCGGGGATCGCAGATGCCGTGAGGCGGCCGACAGGCTGCCCTGTTCGACAACGGCAAGAAGCACGGTCATGGCGTCGAGGCGGTCCATTCTATCCTTCCATGAATTGGTAAGATGCCTTCCAGATTAGCATTCTACTGCAGCCAGATGGAAGGCAGTAAATTATGCCGCAGATGGTTCGAAGCGGCCATCGCCAACCGCGTCCCATCGATTAGAAGACCAGAGGAACCATCATGAAACTCTACCATCACCCGCTTTCCGGCCATGCCCACCGGGCCCACCTGTTTCTGTCGCTGCTCGGCGTGTCCTATGAACTGGTCGAGGTCGATCTGGCGGCTGGCGCCCACAAGGCGCCGGACTTTCTGAAGCTCAATCCCTTTGGCCAGGTGCCGGTGCTCGACGACAATGGCACCGTCATTGCCGATTCCTCCGCCATCCTCGTCTATCTCGCGCGCAAATACGGCCGCACCGACTGGCTGCCGGAAGAGGCGGTGGCCGGGGCGCGGATACAGAAATGGCTCTCGGTTGCATCAGGCGAGATCGCCTATGGGCCATGTGCTGCGCGCCTAGTCACCGTCTTCGGCGCCGATTTCCGCACCGACGAGGTGATTGCCCGGGCGCACTGCATTCTTGCGCTGATCGAGGCGGAGCTCTCCGGTCGCAGCTTCCTGCTCGGCGACAATCCTGTGATCGCCGACGTGGCGCTCTACAGCTACATTGCCAATGCGCCGGAGGGCAATGTCGATATCTCGGCCTATCCAAGCGTTCGTGCCTGGCTTGCGCGCATCGAGGCGCTGCCGGGTTTCGTCGGCTTTCGCAAGACCAAGATCGGCCTTGCCGCGTGAGAAACCGCCGGGGCAGGGACGCTGCCCCGGTTCCCCAAGTGCTGCCCTGAAGGAGGCCGTGATACTGGAACAGACAAGACAGAACGCCGCATCGCCCTGGCATGCGGGCGAACTCGCCATGCAGCGCAGCGTCGGTGTCGCCGAACGCATGGACGGGCCGGGCCGTAATTTCGTCCGCAAGGCCATGCCGGAGCAGCACCGCGCCTTCTTTCCGATGCTGCCTTTCGTCGTGCTCGGCGCTGTCGATGCGAAGGGTGATGTCTGGGCAACGGTCAGGGCCGAGCGCCCTGGTTTCATGGCCTCGCCGGAGCCGGAGATTCTCGAGGTGCATCTGCCGCGCGACGCAGCCGATCCTGCCGATGCCGGCATGGAGGATGGTGACGCGATCGCGATGCTCGGGATCCAGCTCGAGAGCCGGCGGCGCAACCGGCTGAACGGCGTGATCCGCAGGACGGATGCTGGAGCATTCCAGGTGCGCGTCTGCCAGAGCTTCGGCAATTGTCCGCGGTATATCCAGCTTCGCTCTTCCGCCTTCGTCCGCGATCCCGATATGCCCACGACGATGGCACCC
Organism: Rhizobium aouanii; assembly: GCF_037002925.1. Lineage (NCBI taxonomy): Bacteria > Pseudomonadati > Pseudomonadota > Alphaproteobacteria > Hyphomicrobiales > Rhizobiaceae > Rhizobium > Rhizobium aouanii. The sequence goes on along the minus strand of NZ_JBAMYD010000012.1, from coordinate 188,983 downwards.
ATTCATTCCGGCCAACTCGACGATCGGGCGCGACAGATGATGGAGGGCGCCGATACGTTTTTCGTCGCCTCTTATGTCGATCGTGACAATGGCGAGCGGCAGGTGGACGTGTCCCATCGCGGCGGCGATGCCGGCTTCGTGCGTGTCGGCGCCGACGGCGTGCTGACCGTTCCCGATTTTCCCGGCAATCGGTTCTTCAACACGCTGGGCAATTTCCTCGTCAACCCGAAGGCAGGGCTGGTCTTCATCGATTTCGAAACCGGCGACATGCTGCAAATGACGGGAAACGTCGAGGTGCTGCTGGATTCGCCCGAGGTCGCCGCCTTTCAACGGGCGGAACGGCTGTGGCGTTTCACGCCGGAAGAGATCGTGCTTCGCCCGGATGCCCTGCCGCTGCGGTGGAGCCTGCCTTCCGGCCTTTGATACCGTCTCGAAGCGGCTTGCCACTCATTGTACCGATCAGTACAATGATAACTGTTCAGTACAGGAACGCCCCGGAGAACCTATGTCCAGCCTCGTCCCGCCTTTCAACCTTGAGACTGCCACCCAGAAAGTCCGTCTTGCCGAGGACGGCTGGAACAGCCGTGATCCCGAGCGCGTCTCGCTCGTCTATACGCTGGACAGCCGCTGGCGGAACCGCGCCGAATTCATCACCGGCCGCGCCGAGATTGTCGCCTTCCTCACCCGCAAGTGGGCAAAGGAGCTGGATTACCGGCTGATCAAGGAGATCTGGGCCTTCACCGATCATCGCATCGCCGTGCGCTTCGCCTATGAATGGCACGATGACAGCGGCAACTGGATCCGCTCCTATGGCAACGAAAACTGGGAGTTCGACGCCGCCGGTTTGATGCAGCGCCGCTTCGCCTGCATTAACGACCTGCCGATCCGGGAATCGGAGCGCAAGTACCATTGGCCGCTCGGCCGCCGGCCGGACGAGCATCCCGGTCTGACCGAACTCGGCCTCTGATCAAGCCAAGGGAAGTTCGCGGGTGAAAACTGTCTACGAACGCGCCGACATCGTGCCGCTGCTCGCCGAAATCTTCCGCGAACTCGGCTATGAGGGCACGTCGCTCAGCCGCATCACCGAACGTACCGGCATCGGCAAGGGCAGCCTTTACCACTTCTTTCCCGGAGGCAAGGAGGAGATGGCGGGCGCCGTGCTCGCCGATGTCGATGCCTGGTTCGAACATGCGATCTATCAGCCGCTGAGAAAGGACGACGCCCGTGAGGCGATCGCGGCAATGTGGACGAATGTGAACGATTATTTCCGCTCCGGTCGCCGCATCTGCCTCGTCGGTGCCTTCGCGCTTGACGAGACCCGCGAGCGGTTTTCGGCAGAGATCGGCGATTATTTTATCCGCTGGATCGACGCCTTGCTGTCAGCGCTGATGCGGGCAGGCTGCTCTGAGGGGGAGGCGCAAACGCTCGCCGAGGAGGGCGTCGCGGGTATTCAGGGCGCGCTGGTGCTATCGCGTGCGCTGGACGACAGGGTGGTTTTCACCCGGTCCTTGGACACGCTGGCGAAACGGTTTGATTCTGTGATGCGATGAGGGGCGGTCAAACCGCTGGGACGTTTATTGTACCTATGAAAAAATTCACCCGGCCACGAGTGACTGGCCGGGGCATTGATCGGGCGCTGGGGCGGCGCTCGAGCTTCCATCGGTATTGCTTTGCGTCTATTTCAGCGTTGCTGTTGAGGCTGCTGGGCCGGGCGCGTATTTTCCCGTTCAGGGCGAACCTGGCGCCATTCGTTTTCCATCTGGTCGACGACATGCTGGGGAATGGTGGTTGGGGCATTGGCGGAGGTCTGCATCGGAAGTCTCCTCTTTTCGTGGTAAGGCTTCAGGGCAGGAAGATGCATTGCACAAGACAAAAGGCGTGTAAATCAGTGGCTTAAACACTTTAAACGATTAAATCGAATTTAATCGATTAAGATAGTTTTAACCTTGATATTTGAGGGAAGCGCGGAATGGTTGTCCACATGGACCGGGCATTCTTTTTCGATGTTGTGCGGCACGGACTCTTCAAGGGAGAGCTGACGCAGCCTCAGGTAGTGGGTATCACGGCGATCCTCGACGCCTGGGAAGAACGGTTTGCCGATGCCGACCGGCGGTGGCTCGCTTACATCCTCGCAACCGCTTACCACGAGACCGCTTATACGATGCAGCCGGTGCGTGAGACGCTGGCGGAAAGCGATGCGCGCGCGGTCGAGATCCTGGAGACGGCCTTTGCCGCAGGCCGGCTCTCCTGGGTGAAGACGCCCTACTGGCGGCCGGACGAGGATGGCTGCAGCTGGCTTGGCCGCGGCCTGGTGCAGCTGACCCATAAGCGGAACTATGAGGCGATGAGTGCGCTGACGGGGATCGACCTCGTTGCCCGACCCGACCGGGCGATGGAGATGGATGCGGCGGTGACGATCCTGATCGAGGGCATGCTGCAGGGCAGCTTTACCGGCCACAAGCTCGCCGATCATCTGAATGCAACGACCGCCGACTGGGTGAATGCGCGCCGCATCGTCAATGGCACCGACCGGGCGGAAAAGCTCGCCGCCTATGCCATGGTCTTCGATGCGGCGATACGTCCCGATGCGGCCCATGGCATGCTCGCGCGGTTGAAGGCCTGGGGCGCGCATGTTATCGCGCGGCTGACAGCTGGAGTGCGGCGCGTCCGATAGGGTGCGCCAAGGTCGCTCCATCATTTTATACATCTGACAGGAGCTTCCGCGTGATCCGTCATATCGTCTTCTTCACCGTGCAGGAGAAACATCTGCAGGAGGTGAGGGCCGGGCTTTCTATACTGACCGGCATTCCGCATGCGCGGCTGCTGGAAATCGGCACCAATGTGAAGACCGATCAGTTGGGCACCGAGATCGATCTCGTGGTCTATGGCGAATTCGACGACGAAGCGGCCCTTGCTGCTTACAAGGCGCATCCCGATTATCAGCTCTCGATCGATCGCGTGCGGCCGCTCCGGGAAAAGCGCATCGCCGCCGATTACGACAGCCGCACGGCGGTGACGCGGCCGCTCTGACTTGCGAAAGAGTTCGGCCACGCTGTATTCCATTGAAATTTCAAATGGATGAATGATTTTCCGGATTCGGATCGCTCTGAAGCTGGCTCAACTTCCGAACCACCGGACTCAACTTTCGAAAAAGCGGCGGCAAGCGATTCAAAAGATTCGTCAAAAGCGGCTGCTTGTTCATGGTCGGGTCGACCGCAGCGGTCGGCGCGGGTGGACGGAAAGCCGCTCTCGTCTATGCGTGGATGATAATCAAGACACATCAAGAATGGCTGATTCCGACGCACGGGCGCCGCGCACCAGCGCCATCAACATCAGCACGAAGATGAGCGACAATGCCGCCAGAACGGCGCAGGCGGCGAGCGCCGGCCCGGTGCCGGCGCGGTCGAGGATGGCGGTGAAGATGACAGGGGCGATGGCGTTGGCGAGGTTCTGCGGCAGCGACAGCCGGGCCGATTGCAGTCCGAATTCGCGCGGTGAGAACAGCGCCAGCGGCAGCAGCGCGCGGGCGACGGTCATGACGCCGGTGCCAAACCCGTAGAGCAGGACGAAGGTGACGAGCAGCGGCGTCGACGGGCTGGCGACCAGCATGATCAGGAAGCTCATCATCATCAGGCTGATCCCCATGACCGCGCTGAGCATGGAGTTGCCGCGCCGACCGAGCAGCATGTCGAGGAAGCGCGCGGAGATGCCGAGGACGCCGCGTGCCGAGCCGAGCTGCAGCGCAAAGGCCGGCGAAGCGCCGGACTGGCGGAAGATTTCGAGCAGTGATGGCGAGATGCCGAAGGTGACGAAGGTCGAGATCGTCGTCGCCGCGGCGATCAGCAGAAAGGCTTTGCGCTGCTTGGCCTTCGACAGCGGCACCGGAGCGATTTCGGCTGTGCCGCCGTCGACATGTGTTGCGATCGGCTTCGGCAGGGCGAAAAGATGCAGCGGCAGGCAGACGAAGAATTGCAGCGCCGCACAAACCACGAAGGTGAGGCGCCAGCCGACCGCCTCGTTGAGCAGGCTGAGGATCGGCCAGAAGATGGCGCTCGAAAGCCCGGTGAACAGCATCAGGATGGCGATGACGCGTTTGCCGTTCGCCCCTTCGCGCTCGACGACGGCGGTATAGGCCGGTGCCGAGAGGCCGAACGCGCCGCCGATGCCGATGATGATCCAGGCGCCGGCATAGAGCACGATGCCGTTTGCGGCAGCCAGCAGAAGCAGGCCAAGCGCAAAGGTCAGCGAGGAGGCCGAAAGTACCCGGGCAGCACCATAGCGGCCGAGCCAGCGGCCGGTTGCCGGACCAACGATGGCGCTGACTACCATCATGATCGTCAGGCCGGCAAACACCACCTCGTTCGGCAGGCCGAGATCGGGCGCCACGACGCGGCCCATGACTCCGAGCATGTCGAAAGTCGTGCCCCAGCCGATCAGCTGGGTAACGGCAAGGACGGTGACCGTCTGCGCCGAGCGGAAGCGGGAGAATTTTGGCATTGGTGCTGAAACGGTCTGAAAAGTGGGGCAGCAAGGACATAACAGTTTCAACCGGCCGGTGAAAGCTGCGGGCGGCGGAAATCGGAAGAGCGCGGCCGATTCGCAGACAAAGACTGTGTGTCGGTCCCGCCGGCTTTCCGCCTTTACCGGAGGTGATGAAGAATGCTTGGATACCAAGGCTGATGGTATCGTTTTTGGCCGCAACGGCGGCCGCCGGAGCTTGCTGCGGCGGCGGTTTACAGGCGCTGAAACCGGCTGCCCCGAACAGTCGAGAACAGTTCTAAACACCCTGCATTACAGCGCATTCATTTGCCATTCAGGTCGCGTGAGTACATATTCGGGGCAAGTTGGCATTACCTTGAAAGCATAACACATGGCCTTTCCTCTGAGCGTCGCAGCATTGGCCGCCGGACTGGTGGTATCGGCGCCCTCACCGGACGCCGCGGGCACTTTTGTCGTGCGTATCGGAGGCGATTGCAGCGCCGCCGCAGCCCAGGTCGTCGAGCAGACGGGCGGCCAGCTCCTGTCCGTGCAACCGGTGGGCGATACCTGCATCATCACCGTTCTCGTGTCCGGCAATGGCCAGCGTCCACGCAAAGTCACGGTAAAGGTTCCGATGTAGGCGGAATCGGCTTATTCAGGACATTGAACGATTTGAAGCGGACGAAGGCGAACCGATGCGCATCCTGGTAGTCGAAGACGACGTTAATCTGAACCGGCAGTTGGCCGACACGCTGAAGGAGGCGGGTTATGTCGTCGACCAGGCGTTCGACGGCGAGGAAGGCCATTTCCTCGGCGACACCGAGCCCTATGACGCCATCATCCTTGATATCGGCCTGCCGGAGATGGACGGGGTGACCGTTCTTGAAAAATGGCGCGGCGCCGGCCGCGGCGTGCCGGTGCTGATCCTGACGGCGCGCGACCGCTGGAGCGACAAGGTCGCCGGCATCGACGCCGGTGCCGACGACTACGTCACCAAGCCCTTCCATGTCGAGGAAGTGCTGGCCCGCATTCGGGCGCTGATCCGGCGCGCAGCCGGGCATTCCTCATCCGAGATCATCTGCGGGCCGGTGCGGCTCGATACCAAATCCTCGAAGGCGACGGTCAACGGCACGACGCTGAAGCTGACCTCGCACGAATATCGCCTGCTTTCCTATCTCATGCATCACATGGGCGAGGTCGTCTCGCGCACGGAACTGGTCGAGCATATGTACGACCAGGATTTCGACCGCGATTCCAACACGATCGAGGTCTTCGTCGGCCGGCTGCGCAAGAAAATGGGGGTCGACCTGATCGAAACGGTGCGCGGTCTCGGTTACCGTATCCAAGCGCCGAAACATGCGAATTAAGTCGCTCACCGCACGTGTGTTGCTGCTGACCACGGTCTGGTCGACGGTGGCGCTGGTGGTGATCGGTCTGCTGATCTCCACCCTCTACCGCAAGAGCGCCGAACGCGGTTTCCAGGATCTGTTGCGGGCGCAGCTCTATAACGTCATCAATTCGGTGACGATCGGCGATCAGGGTGCGCTCAGCGGCAGCCCGCAGCTCGGCGACCTGCGTTTTGCCCAGCCGAAGACCGGCTGGTACTGGGTGGTGGAGCCGCTCGGCACCTATACGACGGCACCGCTGGTCTCGCCTTCGCTCGGCTCGGCGCTCATTCCGGTTCCCTCCGTCGTCGAAGCGCCCTTTGACAAGAATTACGAGCGCTATTATCAGGTGACGGATGCTTCCGGGAACCGTGTGCAAGTGGCCGAAACCGAAGTGGTGCTCGATACCGACGGGCGCGCGGCGCGCTTCCGCGTCACCGGCAACGTCGATGTCGTCGAAGACGACGTGCGTACCTTTTCCCACAGCCTCTATCTGGCGCTCGCCGGTTTCGGCGTCGGCAGCCTGATCGTCAACGCGCTGGCGATTCTCTATGGCCTGAAGCCGCTCGACAAGGCACGCGCCGCGCTGGAGCGCATTCGCGCCGGCGAGAGCGAACAGCTGAAAGGCGACTTCCCGCGCGAAATCCTGCCGCTCGCCAACGAGGTGAACGCGCTGATCGACAGCAATCGCCGTATCGTCGAGCGGGCCCGCATGCAGGTCGGCAATCTCGCGCATTCGCTGAAGACGCCGATCGCCGTGCTCCTGAACGAGGCGCGCGTGCTCGAAAAATCCCATGGCGAGCTGGTGCGCAGCCAGGCGGAATCGATGCAGGGGCAGGTGCAGTCCTATCTCAATCGGGCGCGCATCGCCGCGCAGCGCGAATCCGTACTCGCCCGCACCGATGCCGAGCCGGCGCTTGAACGGCTGGTGCGCGTCATGCGCCGGCTGAACGTCGATACCGAATTCGATCTCGTCGTCTCGCCACCGCATCTGGCCGTCGCCATGGAGCAGCAGGATCTCGAGGAGACCGTCGGCAATCTTCTGGAAAATGCGGCGCGTTTTGCCAAAAGCAGGGTGCGGCTTTCGGCCGTCGAGGCCGGCGAGGATGTAAAGGGGGTGGAAGCGAGCGGGCGCCGCCACTGGGTGGAGCTCGCCGTCGAGGATGACGGGCCGGGCCTGGAGCCGGACCAGATCCGCGAGGCGCTGAAGCGCGGCCGCAGGCTCGACGAAAGCAAGCCCGGAACCGGGCTCGGCCTTTCGATCGTCACCGAGATTTCCAACGAGTACCAGGGACGGCTCGAGCTTTCCCGCGGTGAATGGGGCGGGCTGAAGGCCAAGCTTATCCTGCCCGGCGTCACAAAGGATGTTGCATGAGCAACTGCTTGATGTCACAAAGATACTGGCAAATGTATAGCATGCTTTGCCTTAATGCTGACACGGGGACGCTGCACTTCGATCGGCTGAAATTGACCCCTGATCGTGGTTCGACGCAATGATTTTACGCTCGCAAGGCATGATCGTTTCCGCTCTTCTCGTCGCCGTCGCGCTGTCCGGTTGCACGACGACGAAGAGTGCCGCTTCGCGCGGCATTTTTTCGAGCAAGCCCTCGGCATCGACCGCCTTCATCACCGCGTTGCAGGGCGGCATCATCGGCCGCAGCGGCGTGAGCTTGACCGACAGCGACAAGCAGCGGGCGCTCGAGGCGGAATATCGGGCTCTGGAAGGGGCTGCCGTCGGCCAGCCGATGCTCTGGACCGGCAAGGACGTCACCGGAAAGGTGGTGGCGGCTGCACCCTATCAGGTCGGTTCGCAGAACTGCCGGCAATATACCCACACGCTGACCGTCGACGGCAAGGACACGGTGGCGCGCGGCGCTGCCTGCCGCAACGACGACGGCAGCTGGTCGCCGCTCTGAATTGCGGCCAATAGAGCGCCGCGCGTCCGACAGGACGCGCCAAGGACGCTCTATCACTTTAAATGGCGCATAATCCTTCCGAAAATCGATTCCGATTCTCGGGGGTATGCGCTAGCCTCAAATCTTCGTCATTCCGGCTTTGGCAGTTGGAATGAAGGCGCGCTTCACGTATTTGGGCGACATGCTGTTCTGGATTCTCGTTGCCGTTATGACGGCAGCCCTCGCCGTTATCCTGCTCTACCCCCTTCTGCGCGGAGCGAAGGCGGCGGAGAATATCCGTGCGGGCGAGGCGGCGGTCTATCGCGACCAGTTGCGCGAACTGGACCGCGATCTCAATGGCGGGCTGATCACTCCGGAGGAGGCTGATTACGCCAGGGCGGAAATCGGCCGGCGGCTGATCGCCGTCTCTGCCGACGAGCCGGCCGAGACGCCGAAACTCGCACGGCATCACCATTTCACCGAGGCCTTCGTCCTCCTGGTCCTGCCGGTTCTCGGGCTCTGTCTTTATTTGACGACGGGCAGGCCGGACCTGCCCTCGCAGCCGCTGGAAGCGCGGCTGGAAAACCCTGGCAACGACGTGGCGGTGCTGATCACCAAGGCGGAACGGCACCTGGCTGAGAAGCCCGATGACGGCAAGGGCTGGGATGTGCTGGCGCCGATCTATTTCCGCACAATGCGCGTCAACGACGCGCAAGTGGCCTATCGCAATGCGATCCGGCTTCTCGGCCCGAGCCCTGTCCGGCTCGATGGTCTTGCCGAGACGCTGATGGCGGTCTCGGACGGCGTGGTGACGGAGGAGGCGCGGCAAGTGCTGGAGCAATCGCTGACGCTCGAACCCGACAATCCGCGTGCCCGCTTCTACATCGCCCTCAGCATGGAGCAGGCGGGACGGCTCGATGAGGCGCGCCAGGCTTTCGAGGCGCTGGCAAAACAATCGCCCGCCGATGCGCCCTGGCTGCCGCTGGTCAACGAGCATATCGCCATGAACGGCGGCGCGAAGTCAGGCGCCGATCCGGCTGCCCCGGGCGCCAATCCGGCTGCCCCGGGCGCCAATCCGGCTGCCCCGGGCGCCGGTCCGGCTGCCCCGGGCGCCGATCAGGCTGCCCCCGGCAATCCCACGCAGCAAGATGTGGCGGCGGCCGAGACTATGAGCGCCGGCGACCGGCAGCAGATGATCCGCGGCATGGTCGACAGCCTCGACGCCAAGCTCAGCGAGGATCCGAACAATTTCGAGGGATGGGTGCGGCTCGTCCGCTCTTATGCCGTATTGAACGACAAGGATCGCGCAGCCGGCGCCCTGAAGCGCGGGCTTGCGGCCTTTCCGCCGCCCGGCGAACAGGGCAGGCAATTGCTGGCGCTTGCCAGGGAACTCGGCATAGCCACGGAGGGAGCGACGCAATGACGCGCAAGCAGAAGCGCCTCGCGGTGATCGGCGGCGGCATGGGCTTCATCATCGCCGCCGTGCTGCTGGTCATGTTCGCCTTCAGCCAGTCGGTCGCCTATTTCTACATGCCGGCGGATCTCGCCAAGACGCCGGTGGCGCCGGAAACCCGCATCCGCCTCGGCGGGCTGGTCGGCGAGGGCAGCGTCGTGCGCGGCACCGGCTCGACGGTGGAATTTGCCGTCACCGACGGCAGCACCAATGCCGTGAAAGTCAAATATACCGGTATTCTCCCCGATCTCTTCCGCGAGGGCCAGGGCGTCGTCACCGAAGGCATGTTTGCCGCCGGGACGAACGTCTTCGTCGCCGATACCGTGCTTGCCAAGCATGACGAGACCTATATGCCGAAAGACGTGGCCGACAGGCTGAAATCCCAGGGGCTGTGGAAGGAAGGGCAAGGCCAGGAAGCTCAGGGCCAGGAAAACCCTGGGAAGCAAGCTCAGGGCCAGCAAGTGAAGGCGACGCCATGATCATCGAGATCGGTCATTACGCGCTGGTGCTGGCGCTTGCCACGGCGCTCGTGCTCTCCATCGTGCCGGTGATCGGAGCCCGTCGTCACGACCGGGCGATGATGGATGTGGCGACGATCGGCTCACTGGCGATGTTTGCGCTCGTGGCCTTCTCCTTCGGCGTGCTGACCTACGCCCATGTCGTCTCGGATTTCTCGGTCGAGAACGTCTGGGAGAATTCGCATTCGCTGGTGCCGTTGCTCTATAAATATTCCGGTGTCTGGGGCAATCACGAGGGATCGATGATGCTCTGGTTGTTGATCCTGACGCTGTTCAGCGCGCTGGTCGCTGTCTTCGGCCGCAATCTGCCGGAGACGCTGAAGGCCAACGTACTGGCCGTGCAGGCCTGGATTTCGGTCGCCTTCACGCTGTTCATCCTGTTGACCTCCAATCCCTTCCTCCGTCTCGATCCGGCGCCGGCCGAGGGCCGCGATCTCAACCCGGTTCTTCAGGATGTCGGCCTCGCGATCCACCCGCCGCTGCTCTATCTCGGTTATGTCGGTTTCTCCGTCTGCTTCTCCTTTGCCGTCGCTGCCCTCTTGGAAGGACGCATCGACGCCGCCTGGGCGCGCTGGGTGCGGCCCTGGACGCTGGCCGCCTGGACCTTTCTGACGCTTGGCATCGCCATGGGCTCCTACTGGGCCTATTACGAGCTCGGCTGGGGCGGCTGGTGGTTCTGGGACCCGGTGGAAAACGCCTCCTTCATGCCGTGGCTCGCCGGCACCGCACTGCTGCATTCGGCGCTCGTCATGGAAAAGCGCGAGGCGCTGAAGATCTGGACCGTGCTGCTCGCCATCCTCACCTTCTCGCTGTCGCTGATGGGCACCTTCCTGGTGCGCTCCGGCGTGCTGACCTCTGTGCATGCCTTTGCCAGCGACCCCTCCCGCGGCGTCTTCATCCTCTGCATCCTGCTGATCTTCATCGGCGGGGCGCTGTCGCTCTTTGCCTTCCGCGCGCCGAAGCTGTCGGCAGGCGGGCTGTTCGCGCCGATCTCGCGCGAGGGCGCGCTTGTCGTCAACAATCTGATCCTGACGGTCGCCTGCGGCACGGTGCTCACAGGCACGCTCTATCCGCTGCTGCTGGAAACTCTGACCGGCGATAAGATTTCCGTCGGAGCGCCCTTCTTCAACCTGACCTTCGGCCTGCTGATGGCGCCGCTGGTCGTCATCGTGCCCTTCGGGCCGATGCTCGCCTGGAAGCGCGGCGATCTGCTCGGGGCCCTGCAGCGGCTCTATGTCGTCGCAGGTCTGGCCTTCCTTGCCGCGGTGGCCTTCTTCTATATCGAACATGGCGGGCCGGTGCTTTCGGTGCTCGGCCTCGCTGCCGGGCTGTTCCTGATCCTCGGTGCGGTGGCCGATCTCTGGTACCGCGCCGGCATCGGCAAGGTCGCGGGCAGTCTCGCCTGGCGCCGGCTTTCCGGGCTGCCGCGTTCTGCCTTCGGCACCGCGCTCGCCCATGCCGGGCTCGGCGTCACCGTGCTCGGCATCGTCGCGGTCACGACGTTCGAGAGCGAGCATGTCATCGAGATGAAGCCGGGGCAGGTGACCGAGGCCGGCGGTTACAGCCTGCATTTCGACGGCATGCAGCCGGCGACCGGGCCGAACTATACCGAGGACCGCGGCCACTTCACCGTCCGGCGCGCCGGTGTCGCGGTTGCCGATACCTGGTCGGCCAAGCGCCTTTACACCGCCCGCCAGATGCCGACGACCGAGGCGGGCATACTGACCTTCGGGCTCAGCCAGCTCTATGTTTCCCTGGGTGACGCCACCAAGGACGGCGGCATCGTCGTGCGCATCTGGTGGAAGCCGTTCATTCTCTGCATCTGGGGCGGAGCGGTGTTCATGGCCTTCGGTGGCCTCGTCTCGCTCAGCGATCGGCGCCTGCGTGTCGGCGCCCCGCGCCGCAAGGCGAAGCCGGCAGCTCCCGCAATGGAGCCTGCGGAATGATGCGCTCACACCTTTTTTCCCCTTCTCCCCAGCGGGGAGAAGATGCCCGAAGGGCAGATGAGGGGGCCGAGCGGCAGAGCCGCGAGGAGCTTGAGCGCAAGCGAAAGATCGGTTGCGCCGCGAGGGGCCGCCCCCTCATCCGCCCTGCCGGGCCCCTTCTCCCCGAGGGGAGAAGGGGAATGCGGCTTCTCTCCCGGCTCCTCATCGTCCTTTTCGTTCTCTTTGCGCCCGTTTCCGCCTTCGCCGTCAATCCTGACGAGGTGCTGGCAGATCCGGCGCTCGAAGCGCGCGCCCGCGCCCTTTCGGCGGAACTGCGCTGCATGGTCTGCCAGAACCAGTCGATCGACGATTCCAACGCTGATCTGGCCAAGGATTTGCGCTTGCTGGTGCGCGAGCGCATCGCCGATGGCGATAGCGACGAGGCGGTGCTGACCTATATCGTCTCGCGCTACGGCGAGTTCGTGCTGTTGAAGCCGCGTGTCAGCATGAAGACGGTGCTGCTCTGGGGTGCGCCGGGGCTGCTGGTGCTCGCCGGAGGGCTGTCATTGCTCGTCTTTGCACGCAAGAGGGCCGGCAAGCCGACCGGCAGCAAGCTGACGGCCGATGAACAGGCGCGGCTGAGCGAGCTTCTGAAGAAATAATCGCCCAGGCTGAGCCGGTAGGCTGGCATTTCTGGCCGCCAGAGAAGCCGGCGGCACATTTGGCCGAAAGCAAACCTTGCAAACATTACGAACTTTTCATTGGCCGGACAGTTCGCAGTAAGGTGCGGCGTCCTATATCTTTAGTCATCGACTGATCCGGCGCCGCCGGTCTGAAGATCTAAGAACAAGAGAAGGTGCTCCAATGCTCAAGAATTTCAACGGACGTCCGTCCCTCGCTACTGTGCTCAAGGCTTCTACCGTCGCCGGTATCGCAGCCGCTGTGCTCGCAACCGGCGTTCCGCTCGAAATCACCCGGTCTTATGCCGAAGCTGTCAAGATCCAGGCGCCTGCCGTTCCGAGCTTCGCCAATGTCGTCGACGCCGTTTCGCCGGCCGTCGTTTCCGTCCGGGTCGAAAACCGCGTCAACCCCGTCGCCGACAACAATGACGGCTTCTCCTTCGATTTCAATGGCCGTGGCTTCGACGACCTTCCCGACGATCATCCGCTGAAGCGGTTCTTCAAGCAGTTCGGCCAGGATCCGAATGATCCGCAGGGCCATTCCAGGCGCTTCGGCCAGAACGGCCCGAACGGCGGTCCGAATGGTCCGGGCGGCAAGGGTCGCCTCCGCCCCGTCGCCCAGGGCTCCGGCTTCTTCATCTCCGAGGACGGCTATATCGTCACCAACAACCACGTCGTTTCCGATGGCCAGGCCTTCGTCGCTGTCACGAATGACGGCACCGAACTCGATGCCAAGCTGATCGGCAAGGATCCGCGCACCGACCTCGCCGTGCTGAAGGTCGACGGCAAGGGCAAGAAGTTCACCTACGTCAACTGGGCCGACGACAACAACGTCCGCGTCGGCGACTGGGTCGTTGCCGTCGGCAACCCCTTCGGCCTCGGCGGCACGGTCACAGCCGGCATCGTCTCGGCCCGCGGCCGCGATATCGGCTCCGGTCCTTATGACGATTACCTGCAGGTGGATGCCGCCGTGAACCGCGGCAACTCCGGCGGTCCGACCTTCAACCTCAGCGGCGAAGTCGTCGGCATCAACACCGCGATCTTCTCGCCGTCGGGCGGCAGCGTCGGCATCGCCTTCGCCATCCCCGCCTCGACCGCCAGGGACGTCGTTGCCGACCTGATGAAGGACGGCCAGGTCTCGCGTGGCTGGCTGGGTGTGCAGATCCAGCCGGTGACCAAGGATATCGCTGAATCCATCGGTCTCTCCGAGCCGAGCGGCGCCCTCGTGGTTGCCCCGCAGGCCGGTTCGCCGGGTGACAAGGCCGGCATGAAAGCCGGCGACGTCGTCACCGCTCTGAACGGTGAGACGATCAAGGATGCGCGTGATCTCAGCCGCCGCATCGGCGCGATGCAGCCGGGCAGCAAGGTCGAGCTTTCGGTCTGGCGCGCCGGCAAGGCCCAGCCTCTCACCGTCGAACTCGGTACGCTGCCGATCGACCAGAAGGATGCGTCCGCCGATGACAACAGCCAGCCGCAGCAGCCTGAGGCACCGGCTTCCGAAAAGGCGCTTGCCGATCTCGGCCTGACGGTTGGCCCGTCTGACGATGGCAAGGGCCTGGCGATAACAGGCATCGATCCGGACTCCGACGCTGCCGACAAGGGCATCAAGGAAGGCGAAAAGATCACTTCGGTCAACAACCAGGAGGTCGCCAGCCCCGACGATGTCGTCAGGGTGCTGAACCAGGCCAAGAAGGACGGGCGCACCCGCGCGCTCTTCCAGATCCAGTCCAATGAAGGAAGCCGTTTCGTCGCGCTTCCGATCAACGGCCAGGGCTGATGCCTCAAGACAACTTGGAGCCGTGCGGACGAAACTCCGCGCGGCTCGATTCTTCTGACCTTGAAGGATGATCGCCATGAGCGCCGCCCCGCAGGAAGATGCTTTGAGCCTTGCCGAAACGCAGCCGGCGGGTAATGTCGGCCGCATGAAGATTCTCATCATCGAAGATGATCTCGAAGCCGCGGTCTACCTCACGAAAGCCTTTCGCGAGGCGGGCATCGTCGCCGATCACGCCAGCGACGGCGAGAGCGGCCTGTTCATGGGGTCGGAAAATACCTACGACGTGATCGTCATCGACCGCATGCTGCCGCGCCGGGACGGGCTTTCCGTCATCAGCGAGTTGCGCCGCAAGGCCATCCATACGCCGGTCCTCATCCTCTCGGCGCTCGGCCAGGTCGATGACCGCGTGACCGGTCTTCGTGCCGGCGGCGACGATTACCTGCCGAAGCCCTATGCCTTCAGCGAGTTGCTGGCACGCGTCGAGGTGCTCGGCCGCCGCAAGGGCACGCCGGATCAGGACGTCGTCTATCGCGTCGGCGATCTCGAACTCGACCGGCTCTCCCACGAGGTGCGCCGCGGCGGCAAGGAGATCCCGCTGCAGCCGCGCGAATTCCGCCTGCTGGAATATCTGATGAAGAATGCCGGCCAGGTGGTGACCCGCACCATGCTGCTCGAAAATGTCTGGGACTATCACTTCGACCCGCAGACAAACGTCATCGACGTCCATGTCTCGCGACTGCGCTCGAAGATCGAAAAGGACTACAGCCAGCCGCTCCTGAAGACCATTCGCGGCGCGGGGTACATGATCAAGGATGAGGGATGAGCCGTTTCAAGGTTCTCTTCAAGTCCACCGCAGTCCGCCTTTCGGCACTCTATATCCTGCTTTTCGCCATCTGTGCCGCGACGCTCGTCTTCTATGTGACGGCAATGTCGGAAAGGCTGCTGTCGGGCCAGATTCGCGACGCCGTCAGGCAGGAGGTGGAGCAGGTGCAGCGCGCCTATGACACCGGCGGCATGAACCTTCTGCTGCGCATGATGGAGCGGCGTGCCCGCCAGCCGGGCGCCAACCTCTACATCATCGCCGGTCCCTCAGGCGATATTCTCGCCGGCAACGTCGCCTCGGTGCAGCCGGGGGTCTTCGAGGAGATCGGCTGGACCTCCGCGCCCTTCGGCTACCAGCGTTATACCGACAGCGGCATCGAGCGCCGCCACAAGGCGATTGCCAATATCTTCGTTCTCGACAATGGCCTCAGAATCCTGATCGGCCGCGACCTTGGCGACCCCGAGCGTTTCCGTCTGCTGGTGCGCCAGGCGCTGATGGTTGCCTTGGCGATCATGGGGCTCGGCGCCATCATCATCTGGTTCGCCATCGGCCGCAACGCGCTGAAACGCATCGACCGCATGTCGGATGCGAGCAAGAAGATCATGGCCGGAGACCTGTCGCAGCGCCTGCCTGTGGGCGGATCCGGCGATGAATTCGACCGCTTGTCGATATCGTTGAACACCATGCTGGAGCGCATCGAGAAGCTGAACGAGGGCCTGCGGCAGGTCTCCGACAACATCGCCCACGATCTCAAGACGCCGCTGACGCGGCTGCGCAACAAGGCGGCCGATGCGCTGGACATCGGTGACGGCGTGGCGCGGCGCGCAGCCCTCGAAGGCATCATTTCCGAATCGGACCAGCTGATCCGCACCTTCAACGCGCTGTTGATGATCTCCCGCGTCGAGGCCGGATCGGTCGCTGCCGAGATGTCGCCGGTAGAGCTTTCGGCCATCGTCGCCGACAGCGCCGAGCTTTATGAACCGGCGGCGGAGGAGGCGGGGCTCGGCCTCACCTCAAGCATCGAACCGGATGTCGAGGTGCAGGGCAATCGAGAGCTGATCGGTCAGGCGATCTTCAATCTGCTCGACAATGCCATCAAATATTCCTCCGATACGGAAGGGGTGGGCAAGGTATTGCTGAAGCTCTCCCGCCGCCCGGATGGCATCTGCCTTTCGGTGGTCGACCACGGGCCGGGCGTTCCGGCCGACCGTCGCGACGACGTGGTGAAGCGCTTCGTCCGCCTCGATGAAAGCCGGTCGAAGCCGGGAACGGGGCTCGGGCTTTCGCTGGTGGAAGCGGTGATGGAGCTGCACAACGGCCGGTTGGAACTTTCCGATACCGATCCCGACAATCCCGAAAAGCGCGGATTGACCGTCAGCATGATCTTCCCGGCCAAGGCTGCTTGAGCTTTTTCCGCCGAAATACGATCGGTTGAATCGTATGTTGGCGGTTTGCCGCCAAGACCCTAGTTTAATGCCGGTCGAAGGAGGCGTTCCCGCGATTCTGCGTGGTCGTTCCTAGGCACTAAAGCAGGAGAGCGCATGCTGACGAAATCGACGCATGGCCTGAAGGATGTGGCCGAAGGGTTGTTGCGTCCGCTGAACCAGACGGAGTTGAAGCTGGCGCTGGCCGACCTTCAGGAGGCCGGCAGGAGCGAGCCGTCGGTGGCTGCGATGCTGAAGACGGAAGGTCCGCTTCGCGATTTCATTGCGGCCGTGCTGACGCTGTCACCTTATCTGCGCGAAATCGTCAATCTCGACCCCACCATCCTCGCCGGCGCCATCACCCAACCGTTGGAGCCGCAGATCGAGGCGTTGGTCGCCGAGGCGCGGGGCTGCTGGCGGCCAGATGGCGAGGGGGCTGCACCTGCCGAATCCGTGGTGATGAGCAGGCTGCGCATCATCAAACGCAAGGTGGCCTTCCTCGTCGCACTCGCCGATCTTGCGCGCATCTTCGACGGGCGGGCGACGACGGCGTGGCTGAGCGAGCTCGCCGAAGCATCGGTTGCCGCCGCCATCGATCATCTGCTGCTGGCGGCACATGAGAGTGGAAAGCTCAGGCTGCGGGATCTGGCGGCACCGAGCGACGGCTCCGGGCTAATCGTGCTCGGCATGGGCAAACTCGGCGCATCTGAACTCAACTATTCCTCCGATATCGACCTGGTCGTCTTCTTCGACGAACAGGCAGGCATCGTGCCCGACCCGGATGATGCGATCGAGGTCTTCCCGAGGATGATGCGCCGTCTGGTGCGCATCCTGCAGGAGCGGACAGCCGATGGCTACGTCTTCCGCACCGATCTCAGATTGCGTCCCGATCCCGGCTCGACGCCGCTGGCGATCCCGGTCGATGCGGCGATGATCTATTACGAGGGCAGGGGCCAGAACTGGGAGCGGGCAGCCTTCATCAAGGCGCGCGCCGTTGCCGGCGACCTCAAGGCTGGCGGCGATTTCCTGCGCGGGCTCGCCCCTTTCGTCTTCCGCAAATATCTGGATTACGCGGCGATTGCCGATATCCATTCGATCAAGCGGCAGATCCATGCGCATAAGGGCCACGGCGCCATCGCGGTCAAGGGCCATAACGTCAAGCTCGGCCGCGGCGGCATTCGCGAGATCGAATTCTTCGTCCAGACGCAGCAGCTGATCGCCGGCGGCCGCATGCCGGCCTTGCGCGGCCGGTCGACGGAGGAGACGCTCGGTGAACTCACCAAGGCGAAATGGATCGATGCGGAAACCCGTGACGAACTGACGGAGGCCTACTGGTTCCTGCGCGATGTCGAGCATCGCATCCAGATGGTGCGCGACGAGCAGACCCACCTGTTGCCGGAAACGGATGCCGACCTGAAACGCATCGCCTTCATGACGGGCTTTTCCGACACGCCGAGCTTCTCCGAACGGCTGGTCGGCGTGCTGAAGACGGTCGAGCGGCGTTATGCTCACCTCTTCGAACAGGAGAGCAGGCTTTCCACCGACACCGGAAATCTCGTCTTCACCGGCCAGGGCGACGACCCCGATACGCTGGAGACGCTGAAGAAACTCGGCTTCAACAGACCTTCCGATATTTCCCGCATCATCCGCACCTGGCACTACGGCCGCTACCGGGCGACGCAATCGGTCGAGGCGCGTGAAAGGCTGACGGAACTGGCGCCGCAGCTCCTGCGGGTCTTCGGCGAAAGCAAGCGCGCCGACGAGGCGCTGCTGCGCTTCGACAGCTTCATCTCCGGCCTTCCCTCCGGCATCCAGCTGTTCTCGCTGCTCGGCAGCAACCCGGCGCTGTTGTCGCTGATCGTCAACATCATGTCCTCCGCACCCCGGCTTGCCGAGGTGATTGCTGCCAGGCCGCATGTCTTCGACGGCATGCTCGATCCCGGCCTGATGGCCGAGCTGCCGACGCGCGATTATCTCGGCGAACGGCTGAAGGGCTCGCTTGCCCAGGCCCGCCACTATGAAGAGGTGCTCGACCGGCTGCGCATCTTCGCCGCCGAGCAGCGCTTCCTGATCGGCATCCGCCTGCTGACCGGCGCGATCAACGGCGTGATGGCCGCACGCGCCTTCACCCATCTCGCCGATCTCATCATTGCGGCGGCACTCGATGCCGTGGTCGGCGAGATGCGGGCAGCACACGGCGACTATCCCGGCGGGCGCATCGCCATCGCCGGCATGGGCAAGCTCGGCAGCTTCGAGCTGACGGCCGGTTCCGACATCGATCTGATCCTGCTCTATGATTATGATGACACGGCCTCCGAATCCGACGGGCCGAAGCCGCTCGATGCGACGCGTTACTTCACCCGCATCACCCAGAGGCTGATGGCCGCCTTGTCGGCGCCGACCGCCGAAGGTGTGCTCTATGACGTCGACATGCGGCTGCGCCCATCCGGCAACAAGGGGCCTGTCGCCACCCGCATCAATGCCTTCGGCAAGTATCAGCGCGAAGAGGCATGGACCTGGGAACATATGGCACTCAGCCGCGCCCGGCTGATTTGCGGCAATGAGAGCCTGATCGCCGAGGCGGAACTTATCGTCCGCGAGGTGCTGTCGGCCGATCGCGATATTGCCAAGGTGGCGCATGATGTCGCCGAGATGCGCGAACTGATCGACAAGGAAAAGCCGCCCTCCGGCCCGTGGGACCTGAAGCTAATTCCCGGCGGCGTCATCGATCTCGAATTCATCGCCCAGTATCTGGCGCTGATCGCACCGACCAGGGGCGTCGGCATTGCCGTCAATGGGATGAGCACCGGCGAGGCCCTGAAAGTGCTTGGCGACCCGCTGATGGCGAAGTCCGATCTCGACATATGTCTCGAGGCCTTCACGCTTTATACCGGCCTTTCGCAACTGATCCGCCTCTCCATCGACGGCCTGTTCGATCCGAAGGATGCGCCGGCGGGCCTCGTCGAACTCGTCTGCCGCGCCGGCGACTGCCCTGACATCAAGACACTGGAAGCGGAGGTGAAGCGGCTGTCGAAAGCGGCTCGGAAAATATTCCTGAATGTCGTGAAAGCCTGATCTCACATCAGATGGAACGACCGCGAGGATTATCTCGAGCGCCTGTCGGATTCTCGTTTAGTCAGCCGTCTTCAGGACAAAGCTATGGAGAACACCAATGACGGTTACCATTACCGCCTTTGAACGGTCGCCCGATCGCGGCAGGGGTCTGGCGCGTGACATGCGCGTTCGCTGGGCGCTCGAAGAAGTGGGCCAGCCTTACGACGTTCGTCTTGTTTCGTTCAAGACGATGAGAGAACCCGCCCATCTCGCACTGCAGCCTTTCGGGCAGATCCCGACCTATGAAGAAGGCGATCTCGCACTGTTCGAGTCCGGAGCGATCGTCTTTCATATCGGCGAGCGCCATGCGGGCCTATTGCCGGACGATGCGAATGCCAGGGCACGCGCGCTCACATGGATGTTTGCCGCGCTCAACACCGTGGAACCGCCGATCTTCGACCGCGCTCTCGTCACGATCCTCGAGCGCGATAAGCCTTGGTACGATCAGCGCCTTTCCGGCCTTGAGGTCAGCATCCGAAAACGGCTGGGCGATCTTTCCCGTCGCCTTGGCGATGCCGACTGGCTCGACGGTGCGTTCAGCGCCGGCGACTTGCTGATGGTGACGGTGCTTCTCAGATTGAAAGGATCAGGCATACTGGAGGAATATCCGAACCTCTCCGCCTATGTCGCCCGGGCCGAAGCGCGGCCGGCATACAAGCGTGCTTTCGCGGCTCAATTGGCGGTTTTCACCGCCGCATCGAACGGCTGACGAAGGTCGGCTCTGGTCGTGACCCTGGATCGCCGAGACCGCTTGCCAAATAAAATGGAGCGGCAAGGTCTCTGTATAACTTCCAGACCTTGCCGCGGCTGTTCTTCGGGATAATAGTGCTTCAGAATGAGTAGTGGCGCTCCAACGTCTGCACCGTGATCCAGCGCAAATCCAACGACTTTCCGGCTTAGCTCATCGGCCCGGACGGCGTCGCTTCGAGCTTGAAGGTTACGCGGATGACCTTGTCGAGCCATTCACCCTTTCCGTCATTCTGACGGCCAAGTCCAAGGGCCAGACGATCCAGCTCCGCCGTGCCGGCAACGATGGCCCGTCCCGCTCCGTCGCGCTGCATCGTAAACGGGACCGACACAGGCACCGTCACACCGCGGACAAGGGCATAGCCCTTGCCGAAATAGGCCTCGCCCGCCGTTTCGAAATGGTCGAGCACAACCTCCACCAGCGGATGGGTGGCCGTCTGCAGGCCGTCGTCGCCGCCGATATTGGGCCTGACGAATGAATTATCGAAATCGATGGAGGCGGCATCTATGGCAATCCGCGCCTTGGCGGCGCCAAGATTGTCCGGATCGAATTCGATGAATGCGTCCCATTTTCCGATCGTGCCGGCAGTCGGCGTTCCGGAAAAATTGATCGTGTAGGTCAGTGCAGACTTCGTTTTATCGATCACCCAGCCGGATGGCGATGCTTCAGTCGATCCAAGGTCCGCGGCATTGACGGATGCAGTGCCGCCCGTTCTGGAGATCAACAGTCCGCCGCCGATAAAGCACAGTGCCAGAACGACGGAGACCAGCACGCCGATTGCGGAGGAGGGCATCCGGCGCAGCCAGCCGACAGGTATCATTCGCGAAAAGGAGGGCATCCGGTCGATCACCGAATGCTTGAGCGCGCCGGCCACATGCAGAACCAGAAGCAACCCGAAACCATAGGCCAGAATGACATGCGCATTCTCGGACGCGGCCTCAACCGTTGCGCGCATCCAGACCGGAATGGGCAGATGTGGCCAGACCAGGGCATCGGAGAGAAACAGAAGGGTGGGAATCCCTGTAGAGGACGCCGACACCAGCAGCCAGCCGGTCAAAGGCACGACCAGCATCAGCGCATAGAACAGTGCATGGACGATGCCGGCCGCGACCTGTTCCGCCCGTCTCATCGGCGCATGCGCGGGCGGCGTGTGGAACAGGCGCCAGGCGATGCGGGCGATCGTCAAGGTTAGGACCGCGATGCCGAACGTCTTGTGCCACTGGAACATCGCAAAACGCAGCGTATCTGGAACGCTCTCCACGCGGCTCATCAGAAAACCCATGGCAAGCTGGGTCAGGATGAGCGCACCGATGAGCCAGTGCAGGATCATTGCACCCATGCTGTAGGCCCGGACCGAATGTGTAGCTGACATGGGTGACTTCCAGTGGTCTCAATGGGAACGCAAAAGAGCCGGCGCAACCCGACGATGTCGGGCTGCGCCGGCAACGAACACCTACTGAGCGACGAACTCGGTTTCGATGGTCAGTTTGACGTCGTCGCTGACAGGACCGACCAAAGCGGCGACGCCGAAATCGGAGCGCTTGATCACGCCGGTTGCTGAAAAGCCGACGGTCGGCTTCTTGGACATCGGGTGCGGGTTGAGCGCTGCGTTCAGGGTAACGTCGAGCGTGACGGGCTTGGTGACGCCGTGGAACGTCAGGTCACCGGTGACGGTTCCGGTCTTGCCGTCCTTGACGTCGATGGCCGTGGAAACGAAAGTGATCTCGCTGAACTTGGCCGCATCAAAGAACATCTCACCGGCAATCTCTGCATCAAAGCTCTTGTCGCTTGCCGGATAGTTTGTACTGACAGAAGTCGGGTCGATGGTTGCCGTCAGTTTCGACTTCGTAACGTCCGCAGGGTCGAGCTCGAGCGTCCCGGAAATCTTGTCGAAGCGGCCGATATAGTTGGAAAGGCCGAAATGGACGACGCTCCACAGAACGTTGGTATGGGTCACATCCGCCCGGTAGGTGCCGGCAGGAACATCGATGGTCTGCGCATATGCAGTGGAGGACGCAAGTGCCAGGACACCGGCAACAAGGGCGGACTTAATGGAAAACATCGCTGATCCTTGAATTGTTTTGACAGCACATTGCGTGCAGCGTTTCCCTAGCGGGTGCTCAGCCTTCCCGAAACAGCGACGAACTGTTCGACATTTGTTGACAATCACTTGAAGTGCAATAAGCCTATGTTTTAAAAAGACAAATTCACGAGATCAAGGAGGAGCAATGAAAAGTGAGGACGGCGTGATCGCCGTTTTTGCGCTGCTTTTCTGAGAAGCGGTCCGCGTCAGCCGCTGGCCGGACTTCAAGCCTGATATGCCGGTCCGTCCTGCGGTCGTTGCGATCACCAAGGCCGGCGGCGGCAAGATTGCCGTCTGACGGCATCACTCAGCGTCGACCCGCAATGAAAGGCTGTGGCTGCCAGCTAGCTGTGAAAACCAGTTAGGGGCCGGGATGAGCGCATCATTCGGGCCCTTTGTCCGACACCTAAATATCGTCGGGAATGCGCAGCGAGATCACGGTGCCGACCGCTTCGCGTGAGCGGATCTTCATGCGGCCGCCATGCAGCGAGGTCAGGGAGCGGGAGATGGCGAGCCCGAGACCGGAACCGCCCTTGCTCTTGGCATATTGGCTCTGCACCTGCTCGAAGGGCTGGCCGATCTTCGACAGCGCCGAGCGTGGAATGCCGATGCCGGTGTCGGCGATGGTGACGACGACGGCGCCGTCGACGCGGCGGGTGCGCAGCGCGATGCGGCCGCCATTGTCGGTGAACTTCACCGCATTGGAGAGCAGGTTGAGCAGAACCTGTTTCATCGCCCGGCGGTCGGCCATCAGCGTCAGGCCGGAGCAGATGCGCTGTTCGATGACGATGTTCTTTTCAGCCGCGGGCATGGCGGTGAAGCGCAGGCTTTCCTCGATCAGCGGCACAAGATCGATGCGCTCGCAATGCAGCCTGACATGGCCGGCTTCGATCTTTGACATGTCGAGAATGTCGTTGATGACGTTGAGCAGATGTTTGCCGCTGTCATGGATATCGCGGGCATATTCGTCGTATTTCAGCGAGCCGAGCGGCCCGAACATCTGGTTCTGCAGGATTTCCGAGAAGCCTAGGATGGCGTTGAGCGGCGTCCGCAGCTCATGCGACATGTTGGCGAGGAATTCCGATTTCGCCTTGTTGGCGGCCTCGGCGCGTTCCTTCTCCGCCTGGTAGTTGGCGTTGGCCGTCGAAAGCTCGGATTTCTGGATCTCCAGCGTCTGGCGCGAGGCGGACAGATCGCCGATCGTCGCCATCAGCCGGCGCTCGGATTCGCGCAGCCGCTCCTGATGGCGTTTCATCAGCGTGATGTCGGTTCCGACCGAGACCCTGCCGCCGTCGCGGGTGCGCCGCTCGTTGATCTGCAGCCAGCGCTCGTCGGCAAGCTGCACCTCCGTCGTACGCGAATAGCCGGAGCCGTCGGCATCGGAAATCCGCCGTTCGATGACAGGCCGGGCGGCGGCGGCATTGACGGTCGAGCGCTCGGTGCCGGGCACGAGCACGCTGTCCGGCAGGCCATAGGCCTGCTGGAAATGCGTGTTGCACATGACGAGCCGATCGTTCTTGTCCCAGAGCACGAAGGCTTCCGAGGTGCATTCGATGGCGTCAGCCAGGCGTTGGTCGGCTTCTGCGTAGCGCTGGGCGAGCCGATGCTGTTCGGTCACGTCCATGGCGATGCCGATCAGGTGCATGCGGCCGGAATTGCTGCGGATCACCTGGGCACGTGCCCGCATCCAGACATAGTGGCCGCCGGCATGGCGCATGCGGAAGATCTGATCGACCTGGCCGGAAGCGCCCTTGCCGATGGCGCGCGCGATCTCGTAGAGCCCGCCGTCATCGGGATGCATCAGCCGGGCGGCCTCGCCGAAACCCATCGTCTTGTCGGAGCCCGGCAGGCCGAGCATGTCGTACATCGAGCGCGACCAGAAGAATTCGCGGTTCTCGAAATCGAAATCCCAGAGGCCGCAGCGGCCGCGCGACAGCGCCGTCTCGACGCGCAGGTTCGATTCCAGGAAGATGTCGTCGGCGTCGCGGGCGCGCTTTACCTGCGTGTAATAGGCATAGAGGATGACGAGCAGGATCGAGGAGATACCGGCAAACAGCGTGACGTTGAGCGCCAGTTCCTCGCGCCAGAGCCGATCGATTTCGTCGAGCGAGGTGGCAGCGACGATGTAACCGCCGGCATTGCCCATCAGCGTGATCTCGGCATAGTGGGGCACGCCGCCGATCGTCGTTTCGATGACGCCGGCGCGATCGCCGAACCGGCGGATCGCCGAGACCTCGGGGAAGAAATCGCCGACATTGCTGCCAACATGCGAAAGCCCGGCGGTGGTCGCGGCAAAAACCTTGCCGCTTGCCTGCACGAGCAGCACGAAAGCGCCGCTGCCCAGCCGGTCCTGCGGCAGGTATTTGGTAAGGCGCCCCTGCGCCCCGGTGATATCGCCGCTGTCGAAGATGTCGGCCGCATCGGCAAACACCGCAGAGGCGGTCGCTGCCGAAAGTGCGGTGGCATGGCGGGCCGAGGCTTCCAGACGTCCATATTCGCTCATCATGCCGAAGAAATGCGAGGCGGCGACGACGGAGAGGAAGGCGACGATCAGCGCCGGGATGGCCCGCTTCAAGACCAGCTCGGCCTTCGGCAGATAACGGAGAAGTGGTTCCGATGTCGCATGGCCCGAAAGGCTGTCGCGCCAGGCTTTCAGCCCGTCAAAATCGACACGCAGCCGTCCTCCGGCCACGGTTGCCCGCCGCACGTCCATCATCTCTTCGCCTTGTCCCTCGTGTGATTCGCGCGCCGCTCGCTCGAACCTGACCTAGAGAATCATGGGTGATTCGCCTTGTCCAGAGGCAAAGGTAAAAATCCGTTAACTATTTATAATCTCGGGTTTTTCCAGGTGATTCGAGGTGCTGGGCGACCGACCGCCGAATTTCTCCTGATGGCCGGTCGAATCAAATTACCCTTTAAGCGTGCGCTCGACGATATCGCGCACGTCGGTCGAAAGATCGGCGGCCCGCTCGATCTCGATCAGCGCCGAGCGGGCGTGATCGGCACGCACGGATTCGAGCGACCGCCAGGAGCGCATCGAGGTGAGGATGCGGGCGGCAAGCTGCGGGTTGCGCCCGTCGATATCGAGAATCTGATCCGCGAGGAAGCGATAGCCTTCGCCATCGGCGCGGCCGAATCCGGTCGGGTTGGCAAAGGCGAAGGTGCCGACCAGCGACCGCATCCGGTTCGGATTGGTGCGCTTGAAGAGCGGATCGTCCATCAGGGCGCGGACCCGTCCCAGGGTTTTTGCGCCCGGAATGCCGGCCTGGATCGCGAACCATTTGTCGATGACGAGCGCATTTTCCGCGAAGCGGTCACGGAAGGTGGCGAGCGCCTCGCTCGTCTCCGCGCTGTCGGGAAAACGATGGGCGAGGATGGTCAGCGCATGGCTGAGATCGGTCATGTTGTTGGCCGCATCGAAGGCGGCCTTGGCGCGGGTCGGCGTCTCTTCGGCATGCGAGAGGTAGGTGAGGGCGCTATTGCGCAGCGCCCGCAGGCCGGCGCTTTTCGCATCCGGATTGAAATCGCCCGATGTCGTCATCGCTGCGTAGAGGCCGGCAAAGACATCCTTTCCGGCATCGGCGATCTGTTTCAGGACCGCCTGCCGGCCGGCATGGATGGCATCGGGATCGTTGTTGCCGCCAAGTTCCCGGGCGATATCGGATTCGCTCGGCAGAGCCAGCGCCTGGGCACGGAAGGCAGGTTCGAGGCTCTCGCCGTCGGCGGCGGCAATCAGCGTCTCGACGAAGGTCGCCTCGCAGACCACAGGCTTGCCCTCGCGGGCGTCGCGTGCCGCTTTCAGCAGGTTCGGCAGCGCCAGGTCGGTCAATGCCTGCCAGCGGGCGAAATGATCAGTCTCATGGCGGGCGAGACGGGCAAGATCGGCCGGGCTCTGATCGAAATGCAGGTTGATCGGCGCCGAGAAGCTGCGGTTGATCGAAACGACCGGCCGCGAGCCAATGCCATGGAACACGGCCGTCTGCGTGCGGCCGGTGAGATGCAGCACCTCGCCGGTATATTCCGCGCCGTCGACCGAGGTCGGCTCGATCTTGCCGCCGTTTTCACCAAACAACGCGAGGCTGAGCGGAATATGCATCGGCTCCTTGCTCGGCTGGCCGGGCGTTGCCGGGATCATCTGTTCGAGCGACAGCGTGAAGCTGCCGGCCGCCGCATCATAGCTGCCCGATGCGGTGACGAGCGGCGTGCCGGCCTGATGGTACCAGAGCGAAAATTGCGTGAGGTCGCGTCCGCTTGCATCCTCGAAGCATTTGACGAAATCCTCGATCGTCACGGCTTCACCGTCATGGCGGTCGAAATAGAGGTCCATACCTTTCTTGAAGCCGTCCTTGCCGAGCAGCGTCGCGATCATCCGCGTGACTTCGCTGCCCTTTTCGTAGACGGTCGTCGTGTAGAAATTATTGATCTCGCGATATGTCGTCGGCCGCACCGGATGGGCGAGCGGGCCGCCATCCTCCGGGAACTGCTCCGATTTCAGGTGGCGCACTTCGGCGATGCGCTTGACGGCGCGTGAGCGCTGGTCGGAAGAGAATTCGTGGTCGCGATAGACCGTCAGGCCTTCCTTGAGGCACAGCTGGAACCAGTCGCGGCAGGTGATGCGGTTGCCGGTCCAGTTGTGGAAATATTCATGCGCGATGATCGTTTCGATATTGGCATAGTCGGCATCGGTCGCGGTTTCGGGATCGGCAAGGACGTATTTGTCGTTGAAGACGTTGAGGCCCTTGTTCTCCATCGCGCCCATGTTGAAATCGGAGACGGCGACGATCATGAAGATGTCGAGATCGTATTCACGTCCGAACCTCTCTTCGTCCCACCGCATCGAGCGTTTCAGCGCGTCCATGGCATAGGTTGCGCGCGGCTCATTGCCGTGTTCGACATAGATCTTCAGCACCACCTCGCGGCCGGACATGGTCGTGAACGTGTCTTCAACGACCCCGAGATCGCCGGCGACGAGCGCAAAAAGATAGCTCGGCTTCGGATGCGGATCGAACCAGGCGGCGAAATGTTTGCCGGGGCCGTAGCCGGCGCCGCCCAGGAAGTTGCCGTTCGACAAAAGCAGCGGGTTGGCGTCCTTGTCGGCGATGATGTTGACCGTGAACGGCGCAAGCACATCGGGCCGGTCGGGGAAATAGGTGATGCGGCGGAAACCTTCCGCCTCGCACTGCGTGCAGTAGATGCCGCCGGTGCGGTAAAGGCCCATCAGCTTGGTATTGGCCCCAGGGTTAATGACGGTGGTGATCGTCAGCTCGAAGGGTGCGCTCTCCGGCAGGTCGCGCACCGTCAGGCTTTCCGGTGTTGCGTCGTAACGCGAAGGGTCCAGTTCCACCTGGTCCAACAGCAGCCCCGACAGCGTCAGTTCGTCGCCGTCGAGAACGATCGGCGCTGCCGGATCGGTGCCCGGGCGACGATGAAAGATCAGACGTGCCTCGACCTTTGTCTCCGTCGGGTCGAGTTCGAAGGTCAGGTCCACACGTTCCAGCACGAAGTCGGTGGGACGGTAATCTGCCAGATGAATGACCTGGCCGGTATCTGTTCGCATGGTGTTTCCTGAAGACCGTTATTTGATAACCGCGGAATGCAGAGGCGGGCGCACTCTGCCATAAATTTTGCCGGGGATGATTACATTAAAGTCTGAACTAAAGTTAAAGCAAATTGCCCGCGAACACCAAGTTCGCGGGCAAAATATCTTATTGGAAACGGATGAACGCCGCTGGCTCGAGACAATATCTACTTCAGGTTGAGTGCGGCCTTGATCGTCGCGTCGTTTTCCGTCTGCTGCACGACGACGCCGTACCAGCCGAGGCCGTCGTAATCCTCGTAGCCGAGAGTGCGGGCGAAGGCGACGATCGAGCCGTTATTGTCGTAGTAGCTGCCTTTTGCCTTGCCGGATGGGTTGGCGAGCGCGAAATGGGAAAAGAGCAAGGCGGGATTGGTGGTGGCGATGACCCGGCTCTTGCCGTCGAGCAGCATGACCGTCGTTTTTTCCGCCAGTTGCGGTGGCAGGTTGGCCTCTTTCTCGACGATCGCCTGGCCCTGGTTCTGCCAGTCGAAATAGACGCCGAGCGTACCGATCAGCCGCCCGTCGAGCTTGCCCTCTTCGCGGATGCCTGTGGCATAAACGAGCGCATGCCTGGCGTCGTGGAGCGGGCTCGCTTTGACGTCGTCGACGATATAAGCGTCGCCGGAGGAGCAGGCCGACGCCGCGCGGAACCACGGATCGCCAGCAAGGCTCGTGCCTGCGATCTTGCGCTGGAACTTGGGATTGGCGGATGCGATCACCTTGCCCGAGAGATCGGTCATGACGAGATCGAGATAGACGGTGTAGAAGCGGTTGATGGCGTCGAGACGCTCCGCCGCAAAGGCAACGCTTTCCCGGCCCGGGTTCTGCAGCGCCTGCCAGAGCGCCGGGTCCGTCGCCCACCAGCGCACATCGGCCGTGCGCTCGAAGAGATTGCGGACGATGAGCTGCACCAGTGTCTGCGCCAGATCGGTGAGGCGAACGCCCTCCATCTCCTCGACCAGCGAGTCGGCCATGGCGCGGCTGAGGCCGATGCGGCCGAGCACGTTGCTCTCGAACCTGCCGGTGATGTCGGTCGCGATCTGCGCCAGCCGCTGCACCTCGTTGGCAACGACGGCAAAGCCCTTTCCGGTCTCGCCGGCCCTGGCCGCCTCGATCAGCGCATTGATCGCCAGCAGCTTGATCTGCTTGACGATATGGGTGTTGTCGGCGCTGAAGCGCTCGAGGTCGGTGCTGATGCCGTCGGTGACGACGCGCATGGAGCGCGGTGTCGCATTCTGCGACTGGGCAATGGTTTCGGCGCTAAGCGGCTTCATCAAATGAGATCCTGAAAGGAGCGGGCAATTGTTGTGCGGTGAAGAAAATTTCGAGATTAGCGATAAAAACGATGCTTGCCTATGGTTTTCAATTGGTTAACGGCCAGCCTCACGAGATGAACATTTTCGGGGTGAATGGCTCAAAACGAGAAATTTCAGAGCGGTGGAGCATAAGCAGCACGGTTGAGCCCCCGGCTGACGGCGATTCTGTGATTCTCCCATGTTGCTTGCGGTTTTTTCGCCAATCGGGCTTTTCTTTCGCTACGATGGGCGACGTCACCTGCTGCGTTCCCGAGTCGAACGCGTCTCCCCGTTCCGGTTAAGTCAGTATCAAGAGCCAGGATCATGCACTCGGTTCTCAGAAACCCGATGAGAGGCATTGCGCTAAAAGTCTCGTCGGTCGTGGTCTTCCTGGCCATGCAGACCTTCATCAAGCTGGCGGGCTCAGACATCCCGCCGGGGCAGGTCACCTTCTGCAGGTCGTTCTTCGCGCTTTTTCCGATCATGGCCTATCTGGCCTATAACAGGCAGTTGCGCGCCGCCTTCTACACCGCCAATCCAATCGGTCACCTGAAGCGCGGCACGATCGGCATCTTGTCGATGGCTTTCGGTTTCTACGGCCTGCTGCATCTGCCGCTGCCGGAGGCGATCGCGCTCGGCTATGCGCTGCCGCTCGTCGCCGTCATCTTCGCTGCCGTTTTTCTCGGCGAGACCGTACGCATCTATCGCTGGAGCGCCGTCCTGGCCGGCATCGTCGGCGTCGCCATCGTTTCCTGGCCGAAACTCACGCTGTTTCGCGACGGCGGCATGGAAGCAGAACAGGCCGTCGGCGCTCTCTCCGTGCTGCTCTCGGCCGTTCTCGGCGGCGTGGCGATGATCCAAGTGCGTCGCCTCGTCGAGGAAGAGAAGACGGCGACGATCGTGCTCTATTTCTCGATCACCGCCTCGGTCTTCTCGCTGGCTTCTCTTCCCTTCGGCTGGCTCATCCTGGCATGGTCGACGGCGCTCTATCTGATCGCCGCCGGCTTTTGCGGCGGCGTCGCGCAGATCCTGCTGACGGAAAGTTACCGCCATGCCGACGTCTCCACCATCGCGCCGTTCGAATATACGTCGATCCTGCTCGGCGGCATTGTCGCCTACTTCGTCTTCGGCGACGTGCCGAGTGTGACCATGCTGATCGGCACCGTCATCGTCGTCGCCGCCGGCATCTTCATCATCTATCGCGAGCATCAGCTGGGCATCGAGCAGAGAGAGGCGCGCAAGGCCACGACGCCGCAAGCCTGAGACCTGCAAGCGTATGTTTATCAAGGTTTTAACGCAGGGATTGCAGCGGCTTGAAAATTGCGCTCAAAGAGTGAAAAGAATGGTGAATTCTTGGGATATCCTCGGTCTGCGGAATATGATTGTTGAACATGAGAGAGTATCATTTATTCCAAGCTGTGCATGTCTGAATGGCCGCTGATGCCGGAGGATCTCTCGGTGTCATTGCTCCGAACGCTGGCCGGCGAGCGGGGGTGGAGAAAAGCATAATGGCATTCACAGCGGAGCAATTGGTGGGGAACTCTTCCTTTCTGATGAGCATTCGCTTTTTGGCTGGGCAGATGCGCGGCATGTTCGATGCCGGTCCGCGGCTGGCGCGACTGCTCGCCTCCCATCAACGCTGGCTTCTGACCCAGACTGCCTATGCCCTCCACCTGGAATATGATCCGCGCGACCCGACGTCGGGTTTCACTGCCGTTCGGCTGACCGGGCGCATCACCGCGCACAAGGTGGCGAGCCGCAACACCGTGCTCGCTTTCATCGAAGAACTCTATACCTACCGCTTCATAACCCACACGCCGGGCGACGAGCGGCGGCGGCCGCGTCATTTCGAACCGGCTGACGTCAGCCATCAGGGAATGTTTGCCTGGCTTTTCTCCAATCTCGGTGCGCTCGACCTGCTCGACGGCGGTCAAAGGGCCGCCTTTTTTCAAGCAAATCCATCACTGATGCGGCTCATTCAGCCGCGCATTGCCCGCCATTGCCTCGAAGATGCCGCCTGGCGCGAACCGCCGGAGCAGGTAGCGCTCTTCCTCTGGACGGAAGCCGGCGGCCTCGTCGTCGACAACTTCATCGCGCGGATGGCTATAGAAAGCAGCGAGCCGGATAGGCTGTCCGTCGGCCGTGTCGAAACCCGCGCGCTCGCGGCCGATTTCATGATGTCGCGCACCCATCTGCAGCGGTTGCTGGCAAAAGCGGCGCAACGCGGCTGCGTCGGCTGGCGTGACGAGCCGCGCAAGACGCACCTATGGATATCGCGGGATTTCGTCGAGGAATATTGCGCCTGGCAGGCGGTCAAGTTCGCCTATGTCGACGAAGCCTTCGAATGGGCGAAGGCCCAGATCGAGGAAATGGCCATCTGACCAGAGCGCTTCCAGCAAAAGTACGCAGCGGTTTTGCGTCCGGAATGCGTGAAAACAAAGAGATAGAGCATTTCCATGACTCGGAAATGTTCTAGAGAACGATCGCCGCTGTACCTGCGCCAATGCGGGATCCGGCATCGGCCGGCTTGACCGAAAGCTCGCGCTCATATTCCCGCGCGGCGCAGACCGCGACGCGGATGTGCTCGAAGGTTTCGATGTTGCGCAGAAGCGATATCAGGATCGTCGACATGTTGGGTACTCTTGACACGAAAGGGCAGGCGAAGCGCTTGCAGCGCCGCGCGTCTTTTCAGACGCACAAAGCACACAGCACACTTTGAGTCTCTGCTCAATATTGCTGGAAGTCCGAAAAGATGGCGTTCGGGCGCGCCGTACGGCTGTTGATGCCGGTGCCGCGGGCAATCATCTGTTCGTTCGTGGCAAAGCCGAAACGGCTGTAGCCTTGAGTGGAACGAACCTGGTCGCCGGCGAGGCGCAGGGTTTCAAACCCGCTATGGATAGGACGAAAACGCTTGTTCATGGCCTTGGTTCCTGTGATTCCTCCCAAGACACAGCTGATATTGCGATGCAGCATAGATTCCGCAATGCATCACGGCGGGATGCAGCCATGCGAAAAACGCATAGGCTGATTCACAAATTATTCAACTTTGGCTAATTTCTAAGCAAAGAGAGAGACTTAAGTTTCGCCTGAAAAGCCAGCAGGTCATTCCAGGCCAGCCGCTTGTTTACAGGTGCGGTTAACAGATCCTGCGGATGTAGGCTGGCTATGGCAGGAATGACACAGTCCGCAACGGCAATCTCCTTCCAGCGGCCGCGCAACCCGTGAATCGTATCGTTTTCGCCGAAGAAGAAGCGCGCCGAGAAATTGCCGAGCAGCAGGATCGCCTTGGGTTCGGCAAGCGCGATCTGCCGCTCGATGAAGGGTCGGCAGATGTCCATTTCCGCGGCCGAGGGCGCACGATTGCCAGGTGGTCGCCAGGGGATGACCTGCGTCAACAGAATGGCTGAGCGCGTCAGCCCGATCGCCCCCAGCATCTTGTCGAACAGCTGGCCGGATTTTCCTGAGAAGGGCATGCCCTCGCGATCGTCTTCGGCGCTTGGCGCCGAGCCGATCACCATGATCCCGCTTTCGGCATCGCCGCTGGCAAAGATGGTCGAGCGGGCGCTGTGCTTGAGGTTGCAGCCATTGAAGGCTTCGATCGCGGTCTTGAGCTCGACGAGCGATCGCGCGGTTTCGGCGACGAAGCGCGCCTGCTGCACCGCCTCGCCATCCGGGATTGCCGGTTGTGGGCCGGACGCTGCGCGTTCGGCAGGCGCTGGGCGTGCCGCTGCATTCGGGCGCACCGGTGCCTGACCTGGGGCAGGGCGCTCCCCGGCGGCGGGACGTTGCTGCTGCGCCTGTGCCGCCGGACGGCGGGCGGCCTTCATCGCCTCGAACTCGGCGAAGCGGTCGATCGCCTCTTCCTCCAGCAGCCATTCCACGCCGGCATCGGCATGGAAATGCAGAAGCGCTGCGAGCTCGGCGGAGGAAAGGTCGTTGGCGGAGATCATGCGGCAAGTTTAGCGGAGTGACAGAGGCATTGAAAGGGCGGGCGACAGATTGCCCGCTCTTGTCTGCTCTATTGCACAGTCCATTGCGCGATGTCGTCGCGTTCGCCGATCAGCGCCAGGCCATGGGCGATCGACAACAGCTCGCCGCCGCTTTCGATCCGGTCGCGCTCGAAGCGTTCGGTAAAGATGCGGCGCACCGCCGGCACGAAGGAGGTGCCGCCGGTCAGGAACACCTTGTCGATCTCCGATGGTTTCGTCTCGGTCTTGTCGAGCACGTCGTCGAGCGCGCCTTCGATGCGAGCGAGATCATCGGCGATCCAGCCTTCGAAGTCGCTGCGCTTGATGCTGCGATGTCCACTGCGGCCAAGCGGCGCGAAATCGAAAGGCGCCTCTTCTGCGGCCGAGAGCGCCATCTTCGTCGCCGACACCGCCTGATAGAGCGGGTAGCCCTCGTCATGATCGATCAGGTCGATGAAGATTTCGAGCTTTTCCGGTTCCAGGCTGGTGCGCACCAGCTTCTTCAGATCCTCGAATTCGCGCGTTGTCTTGAAGATCGACAGCTGGTTCCAGCGGCCGAAGCTGGAATAGTAGTTGGACGGCACTTCGAGGATCTTGTCGAAGCTTTTGAAATGGCTGCCCTTGCCGATTAGCGGCGCGACGATGTTGTCGATCATCCGGTAGTCGAAAT
The DNA here is from genome assembly GCF_037002925.1 of Rhizobium aouanii. Taxonomy (NCBI): domain Bacteria; kingdom Pseudomonadati; phylum Pseudomonadota; class Alphaproteobacteria; order Hyphomicrobiales; family Rhizobiaceae; genus Rhizobium; species Rhizobium aouanii. The sequence goes on along the minus strand of NZ_JBAMYD010000012.1, from coordinate 155,168 downwards.
GGTCGCCGGCGACGCCGACGCCGGAATGACCGATCGGCGTTGCCGTCAGCTTGCCGGCGACGGTCTCGAAGCGGATCAGCGAATAGTCGGTGGTGCCGCCGCCGAAATCGGCGACCAGCACGGTGGCGTCCTGCTTCAGGTTCTGCGCGAAGTAGAACGCGGCGGCGACCGGCTCGTAGACATAGTGGATTTCGGGAAAGCCGAAGCGCGACAACGCCGCGTTGTAGCGTTCGGTCGCCAGCGCCGGATCGGGGCTGGCGCCGGCAAAATGCACCGGCCGGCCGGTGACGATGCGACCGACATCCGAAGGCCAGTTGTCGCCGGCATAGTTGCGCAGGCGCCGCACGAAGATCTCCATCAGATCTTCGAAATTATGCCGCTTGGCGAAGATCAGCGTGCCCTGGAACAGCGCGCTCGCCGCAAAGGTCTTGATCGACTGCAGAAAGCGACATTCGCCGGGATTGTCGATGAATTGGCGGATCGCCGCATGGCCCGCCTCCACCTTCAGCGCCGAAGCGCCGAGCTGGGCATCCTTCATGAAGGAAAGCGCCGTGCGCATGCTGTCTGCCGTACCCTCCGTGCTCGTGAACGCCATCGAGCGCGTCGCCCCGCCATCCGCCATGGCGAGAACCGTATTCGTCGTGCCGAAGTCGAAACCCAGCGCCTGAGCCATGCCCGCACCTCTTCATGCCGATTGTTATTGGAGACGGAGCATCGCTCCGCGAAAGGGCATAAGCACGCCCCGGAATCAGGAGGGCGGGTGATGCCACAGGGGCGTGACACATTCAAGAGGATTGAAGGCTCCTATGCCGCGCAGAAATGCTGCGAGTCGCGAGGCTGATCGGCATCCCGCGGCCGACGCCCTCATTCGGCGGCCATCGCCCTTGCCTCTTCCAGCTCCGGCTCCTCGGCCTTCTTCTGGCCGATCAGGCGGCCGAGGAAGTTTCCGAAGCGGTCCATCTCGACGAAGATGACCGGGGTGATGAAGAGCGTCAGCATTTGCGACACGATCAGGCCACCGACGACGGCGATGCCGAGCGGCTGGCGCAGTTCCGAACTTGCGCCGGTGCCGAGCGCGATCGGCAGAGCCCCGAGCAGGGCGCAGAAGGTCGTCATCATGATCGGCCGGAAGCGCCGCACGCAGGCCTCGTGGATCGCCGCCGTCGCCTTTTCGCCGGTCGTGCGCATCGTCTCCACCGCCACGTCGATCATCATGATCGCGTTTTTCTTGACGATGCCGATCAGCATCAGCAGGCCGATAAGGGCGATGATCGAAAGGTCGAAGCCCATGATCTTCAAGGCAAGCAGCGCGCCGAAGGCCGCGGCCGGCAGCCCGGATAGAATGGTGAGCGGATGGATGAAGCTTTCATAGAGTACGCCGAGCACGACATAGATGGTCAGCACCGCCGCCAGGATCAGATAGGGCGTATTGCCCTGCGACTGCTGGAAGATCTCCGCCGTACCGCCATAGGAGGTGAAGACATCGGTCGGCACGCTGATCTCCTTCTTGATCTGGTCGATTGCCGCCGTCGCATCGCTGAGCGAGACGCCTTCCGGCAGGTTGAAGGAAACGGTGGTCGAGACGAGCTGACCCGTCTGGTTGATGGTCACAGGGCCGACAGTGCGCTCGACATGCGCGAAGTTCGAAAGCGGCACCAGGCTGCCATTGGCCGATGCGACTCGGATTTCCGAGAGCTTCTGGTCGTCCCACGGTTTGCTGGTGTCGTATTCGACGATGACGTCGTAGCTGTCGCCCGTCGACTGGATTTCCGCGGCTGCAAATCCGCTGAAGGATTCCTGCAGCGTCGTGCGCAGGGTATCGTTGTCGATCCCGTAGGCGGCCGCCCGCTCCGTATCGATGACGATATTGGCCTGCAGGGCATTGTTCTGGGCGTCCGACGTCACATCGGTGAACAGGCGATCCTTGCGCATCGCCGCCTGGATCTTGCCGGCCCAGAGGTTGGTCTGGTCGGCACTCAGCGCCTGCACCACCAGCTGATACTGGCTGGCGGTCTGGCGGCCGCCGAAGCGCAGGCTCTGGTTCGGCGTCACGAAGGCCTGAATGCCGGGAATCTTGTTGATCGCCGTGCGCAGCTCGCGCAGCGTCTGGTCAAGCGCCGGGCGCTGGTCCTTATCCTTGAGTTCGACGAACATCGAGCCGTTGTTCTGTGGCTTGTTGGGATTGCCGCCGATCGTCGACATCACGTGGTTGACCGCCGGGTTCGCCTTGACGGCGGCTGCCGCCTGCTGCTGCAGCGCCTCCATGGCCGAATAGGAAATGTCCTGCCGCGCCTGCGTGCTGATCGTCAGGCGGCCGATATCCTCCTGCGGAAAGAAGCTCGTCGGCAGCGTCATGAAGAAATAGATCGTCAGCGCCACCGAGCCGAGGAAAACGCCGAGGATTATGACGCGATGTTGGAGGCACCAGCCGACCGCCCTGTCATAGCCGCGCAGCGTCCGTTCGAAGCCGGCATCGAAGATGCGGATGATGAGCGGCGGGCGGCTCTGGTGGCTGGACAGACGCGAGGCGAGCATCGGAGTCACGGTCAGCGAGACGATTGCCGAAGAGATGATCGCAATCGCAACCACCATGCCGAATTCGTTGAACACCCGGCCGACAACGCCGCCCATCAGCAGGATCGGGATGAAGACCGCGATCAACGAAACCGACATGGAAATGATGGTGTAGCTGACTTCGCCCGCACCCTTGATCGCCGCTTCCCGCACCGGCATGCCTTCCTCGACATGGCGCAGGATGTTTTCGAGCATGACGATGGCATCATCCACCACGAGCCCCACCGCGAGCGTCAGCCCGAGCAGCGAGATGTTGTCGATGCTGTAGCCCAGCACATACATCATACCGAAGGTCGAGATCAGCGACAGCGGAACGGCAAGCCCGGGAATGATCGTTGCCGCGGCATGGCCGGTAAAGAGGTAGATGACCAGAACGACGAGCCCGATCGTCAGGAGCAGCGTGAACTTCACGTCGGCAATGGCATCGCGAATCGGCTTTGCGGCATCGTTCATGACGACCGTGTTGACCGAAGGCGGGATTTCCGCGTGAAGCTGCGGCAGCTTGGCGTTGATCGCATCGACGACATCGACCGTATTGGCATCAGGCTGGCGCTGGATGGCGAGGATGATGCCGCGCTGGCCGTCATACCAGCTGCCGGTATATTGGTTCTGGACGCTGTCCTGCACGTCGGCAATATCGCCAAGGTGGATCGGTGCACCGTTCGGATTGGCAATGACCAGCGAACGGAACTGCTCGGCGCTGGTGCGCTGCGTATTCGCGGTGATGGTCATGCTCTGCGAATTGTTCTGCAGTGTTCCCACAGGCTGCTGGCTGTTGGCGGCAGCAAGCGCCTTGTTGACGGTGTCGATGCCGATGCCGCGGGTGAGCAGCTTGTTGGGATCGACCTCGACGCGCACGGCATAGGTCTGCGCACCATAGACGCTGACCTGGGCAACGCCGGGAAGCGTTGAAAGCGACGGCGAGATGATGTTCTCGGCGATGTCGTCAAGCTTGCTGCGCGGCATGGTGTTGCTCTGCACGGAGAGCAGCATCACAGGCGCATCGGCCGGGTTGGTCTTGCGGTAGCTCGGCGGTGTCGTCAGATTGTCGGGCAGCTGCCGGGTCGCATGCGAGATCGCCGCCTGCACGTCGGCAGCGGCCGCGTCGATGTCGCGGTTGAGGTCGAATTGCAGCACGATGCTGGTGCTGCCGAGCGAACTCGAGGCGCTGATTTCGCTGATCCCGGGAATGGTTTCGAACTCCTTGATCAGCGGCGTAGCAACCGAGGTCGCCATCGTCTGCGGCGAAGCGCCGCTCAATTGCGCCGAAACGTTGATCGTCGGAAAATCGACCTGCGGCAGGGCGGCGACCGGCACGAGCCTATAGCCGGCAAGACCGGCCAGAATGACGCCGATGGCAAGCAGCGTCGTCGCGACGGGGCGCTGGATACAGAAATTCGGGATCATTGCTGCGCTCCCACCGCGATCGTCTCGGACGGCTGCTGTTGCCGAGGCGCTTCGGCCGAGGCGACATCAAGCGCCTTTTCGTCGAACTGCTCGTTGATCGCCTGCTGGTCGCTGAGCTGGCCCTGTCCCTCGACGACAACATGGTCGCCCTCCGAAAGGCCCGAGGCGATGGCGGTGAAGCCGCCGTTGGCGCGGGCAACGGTGACGGCCGTCAGATGCGATTTGCCATCCTTGGCGACGAAGGCGAAGAAACCCTCCGGGCCTGGGCTGACGGCGACCGTCGGCACGACCACCTGCTGTTCATCATTGTTGAAATGCACGACGATATTGACCGACTGGCCGGGCCAGAGCGCGCCGGAGGCATTCTCGAATTTCGCCTTGGCGAGGATCGTGCCCGAGGCCGTGTCGACTGTGTTGTCGTAGAAGCTGATCTCGCCCTTTCGGACTTGCCCCTTGCTGGAATTCGGAGCGGTGCTGACCTCGACCGGACCGCTCGCCAGAGCGTTCTTCAGCTCCCGCAAATAGCGTTCCTGCAGGTGGAACTTCACGTAGATAGGGTCGTATTTCGCAATGGTGACGATTGCCGCGCCGGCACTGAGGAACGCGCCCTTGCTGACGGCGATATCGCCAAGCCGGCCATCGAAGGGAGCACGGATGTCGGTGTGCTCGAGCAGGATCTGGTCGGAGGCCAGCGACGCCTTGTCGGCATCGACCGTGGCTGCGGCGGTATCGCGGGCGGCGACCGCCTGGTCGAGGCTCTGCTGGGTGCCGGCCTTCTGGTTGAAGAGGTCCTGCGCACGTGTCAATGCGGTCTCGGCTTCCGAAAGGGTTGCCGTATCGCGCACGATCATCGCATTGTCCTTGTCGACGGTTGCCTTGGCCGTCCGGTCGTCCAGCTTGGCGATCAGCTCGCCGGCTTTGACGGTCGCCCCGTCCTGCGCATCGATGCTGACGATCAGGCCCTGTTCCTGTGCGGCAATGGTCGTATTGTCATCGGCATCGGCCCAGCCGGTCGCCGTCACATCCATCGGCAGCGTTGTTTTCACGGCTGCGACTGTTTTGACGACGGTCGGGCCGCCGCCCCGCCTGCGCCCGCCGCCCTGATGTTGCCCCCCATCCTGACTGGCTCCCTGACTTTGATCGACCTGCGCCTGCTGCCCGCCGCCATTGCCGCCGGCCGGCTGCTTGATGAACTGCGAGAGGTAGGGAATTCGGGAGGCATAAGGGACCAGATTCCCGAATTGCCAGACGCCGATGGCGGCAATTGCGATAAAGCTGACGGTGATCCAAAATTTCTTCATGGGCGGGAACCGGTCTTGAGCAAGGTTGCAAACTTTATGCTCTGATTGAGCTGCTTATATTGCGGCGCAAAAAGGACATAATTCCCGGTATGCGATCACTAAGTGGTTATAATGGCTTAAAATTTTGTAATGAATATTCCGTAATATTCAAATTATACTAATATAGAACCAGTGTAGTCCGATGCCGTCCGACGCCGGCGGCGAGGGTGGTTCGCCAGGTGACGATGCCGACCCCTATTGCCGTCCATCGCGCGGGAAGAACACGGAAAAACGAGAGAAGGCAGGTCGTTATGACTGAGTTGGATGCCAGCGAATTTCGTTCTCTGATCGTAAGCGTATTTCCTGAACTCACGGCCTCCGTCTTCAAGCTGGCGGCGAAGGGCTGGGATTCGCTTGCCGTCGACGTCGATGACACGCTGATCTTCAAGTTTCCCCGCCATTCAAGTGCGGAAAGAGCGCTTGTGAAGGAAGCCGCCTTGCTCGACATCGTTCGGCCGTCGCTGTCGATGGCAGTTCCCGACATGCGCATTCACGACGGGCCTCCGATCTTCTCCAGCCATGCCAAGCTCGACGGCGAACATCTCATTACCGAAGATTACGATGCGCTTGGCGAAGGCAATCGTCAGCGCCTCGCCGATGATCTCGCGCGTTTTTACGCCGAGCTGCATGCGCTCGATGCCGATCGCATACGGTCGGCGGGTGCCGGAGCGATCCAGCCATGGCAATCGCCTGAGGCCGTGCGAACCAAGGCTTTGCCGCTGCTGCCGCCTGACATCGCGAGCTTCGCGCAGGCCATGATCGCGGATTTCGAGGCCTTGCCGCCAGATCCGTACGGCAACATCTACGGCTTCTTCGACGGTCATGGCTGGAACATGGCCTTCGACCATGCGCAAAGGAGGCTGAACGGCATTTACGATTTCGCCGATTCCGGCTTTGGCCCGCTGCACCAGGAATTCATCTACTCGAACTTCATCTCGCCCGATCTGACCGCCCGCATCATATCGGCCTATGAAATGCTGACCGGACGCAGGCTCGACCGGCGGCGCATTGCAATCCTGACCGGTTTCCATCGTCTGTCCGAGCTCGCCGAACTTGCGGACGATCCGGCTAACGTCGAACAGATGATCCGAAGTGTGGCGACATGGGCGACGGCGGCCCGCGTCGGCTAAGCCGTCAGACGGATCGTGCCGCGCCGCCGTCGCAGCGGATGAGCGAGCCGGTGATATAGCTTGCCGGTTGGCTGCACAGGAAGGCAGCCGTTGCGGCGAATTCCTCTACTTTGCCGTAGCGGCCGACCGGAATGCGCGCTTCCTTGTCGGTGCGGATCTCCTCGAGGCTCTTGCCGGTCCGCTTTGCCGCAGCTCCATCGAGATCGTCGAGCCGTGCCGTCAGGATACTGCCCGGCAAGAGCAGGTTGGTGGTGACGCCGAAGCCCGCCACTTCCGAGGCAAGCGTCTTGCTCCAGCCGGCAAGGGCCGGGCGCAGCGTATTCGACAGCGCCAGATTGGCGATTGGTTCGATCACGCCGGATGAGGCGACCGTCAGGATGCGGCCCCAGCCCTGCGCCTTCATGCCGGGCAGCAGCGCATTGGTGAGCGTGATCACGCGAGCGACCATGGAGAGGAAGTAGCTTTCGAGCTTTTCGCCCGTCATGTCTTCCGTCGTGCCGGGCGTCGGTCCGCCGGTATTGTTGACGAGGATATCGAGCCCACCGAACTTTTCCTTCACCGCCGTTGTCGTCATCTCGACGAAGCGTTCGTCCCCGAGGTCGGCCCAGATCCAGTCGCCCCGGCCTTTACCTTCGCCATTGATCGCCTTGCAATTGGCCTCCAGCTGTTCGCCGCTGCGCCCGCAGAGCAGCACGTTTGCGCCCTCCCGCGCCAGTGCCACGGCGATGCCGAGGCCAAGGCCGCGCGAGGAGGCGAGGACGAGTGCCCGTTTGCCCTTGATGCCGAGATCCATGATTGTCCTCCGATAGCTTTGAGCGATGTATAAGGCGCAAGCGGCGGAAAAGGAAAGGGCATGTAACCGGTTCGGCAGTGTTTGATAATTGACGTTAACGTAAGCGTTATGTAATTCTTTTCCACGAGGCCTCATCATTGTGCGAATTGGAAGATTGGCTGTCGTATCCCGGCTCGACAATGCTTTCTCGTTTTGACAAGAAAGTGCCATGACGGGATGACGGCCGCGTGCCGCCAAGCGGAGACGAGTGAATGACCGAGACGACTGAGCTGCCCGAACGCGAGAGCATGGAATTCGACGTTGTGATCGTCGGCGCCGGTCCGGCTGGTCTGTCGGCGGCGATCCGGCTGAAGCAGGTCAATCCGGAACTGTCGGTCGTCGTGCTGGAGAAGGGCGCGGAAGTCGGCGCGCATATCCTCTCGGGCGCCGTGGTCGATCCGGTCGGCATCGACCGGCTGCTGCCCGGCTGGCGCGACGAGGCCGATCATCCGTTCAAGACCAGGGTCACGGCCGATCACTTCCTGCTGCTCGGCCCCGCCGGCTCTGTTCGCCTGCCGAACTTCCTGATGCCGCCATTGATGAACAATCACGGCAACTACATCGTCTCGCTCGGAAACGTCTGTCGCTGGCTGGCGACCAAGGCCGAAGAACTCGGTGTCGAGATCTATCCGGGTTTTGCCGCAACCGAAGTGCTCTACAATGACGAAGGTGCGGTCGTCGGTGTCGCCACCGGCGACATGGGTATCGAGAAGAACGGCGAACCCGGCCCGAACTATACCCGCGGCATGGAACTGCTCGGCAAATACGTGCTGATCGGTGAGGGTGTGCGTGGCTCGCTCGCCAAGCAGCTGATCGCCAAGTTCGATCTGCAAAAAGACCGCGAACCGCAGAAATTCGGCATCGGCCTCAAGGAACTCTGGCAGGTCAAACCGGAAAACCACAGGCCGGGCCTGGTACAGCACTCCTTCGGCTGGCCGCTCGGCATGAAGACCGGCGGCGGCTCGTTCCTCTATCACCTGGAAGACAATCTGGTTGCCGTCGGCTTCGTCGTCCACCTCAATTACAAGAACCCCTATCTCTATCCCTTCGAGGAATTCCAGCGCTTCAAGACCCATCCGGCCATCCGCACCACCTTCGAGGGCGGCAAGCGCCTGTCCTATGGGGCGCGTGCCATCACCGAGGGCGGCTACCAGTCGGTGCCGAAGCTTTCCTTCCCCGGCGGGGCGCTGATCGGCTGTTCGGCCGGTCTCGTCAACGTGCCGCGCATCAAGGGCAGCCACAATGCGGTGCTGTCGGGCATGCTGGCGGCCGAGAAGATCGCCGCCGCGATCGAAACCGGCCGCAGCCATGACGAGGTGGCCGAGATCGAGAATGAATGGCGCAAGGGCGACATCGGCAAGGATTTGAAGCGGGTGCGCAACGTCAAGCCGCTCTGGTCGAAGCTGGGCACGGGGCTGGGCGTTACCCTTGGCGGTCTCGACATGTGGACGAACCAGCTCTTCGGCTTCTCGGTCTTCGGCACGCTGAAGCATGGCAAGACGGATGCTGAGAGCCTGGAGCCGGCGTCGCAGCACAAGCCGATCGCCTATCCGAAGCCGGATGGCGTCCTGACCTTCGACCGGCTCTCCTCGGTGTTCCTGTCGAACACCAATCACGAGGAGGACCAGCCGGTGCATCTGCAGGTCAAGGACATGGCGCTGCAGAAGCGTTCCGAGCACGATATCTATGCCGGCCCGTCGACGCGTTACTGTCCGGCCGGCGTCTACGAATGGGTGGAGAAGGACGGCGAAGAGGTCTTCGTCATCAATGCCCAGAACTGCGTGCACTGCAAGACCTGCGACATCAAGGATCCCAACCAGAACATCAACTGGGTGCCGCCGCAGGGCGGCGAGGGGCCGGTCTATCCGAATATGTGATGCGGATTATCCCCACCGCGACAATTCTTGCGTGCTGACGCCTTCGTGACCGCCTTCTGCCGGAGGCTGTTAGCCGTTCGTTAACCATAATTTCCTTAGCTTGCGACATCAAGTTGACGCACTAAGGACACATTCATGACGATCTCCCGCCGGGGCTTTCTGATCGCTCTGCCGCTTTTCGTGGCCGGCTGCTCTTCGACCGGTCTGAACAGCCAGACGAATTATGCCGCACTTCCGGATGAAAAATTCCCGTTGAAGCAGGTGCCGATCGACAAGATCAAGCCGGAGCTCCGCCGCCAAGAAGTGGCCTACGAAACCACGCATGCCGCCGGCACCGTGATCGTCGACACACCCGCCCGCCGCGCCTATTACGTTCTCGGCGGCGGCAGGGCGATGCGTTATGGCGTCGGTGTCGGCCGCGAGGGGCTGGCCTTTGCCGGCAACGCCTATATCGGCCGCAAGTCGGAGTGGCCGAGCTGGACACCCACCGAAAACATGCAGCGCCGCGAAGAGCGCTATCGCAAGCTCGCCGGCGGCATGCCGGGCGGCCCGAACAACCCGCTCGGTGCGCGGGCGATGTATCTTTACCGCGGCGGCGGCGACACGCATTTCCGCATTCATGGCACCAACCAGCCGCAATCGATCGGTCTTGCCATGTCGAGCGGCTGTATCCGCATGATGAACCACGACGTGATCGACCTCTATAGCCGCGTCGAAGTCGGCGCCAGGGTCGTCGTCATCCAGGCCTGAGGTGGCCGCCCCAAGCTGGGTAACGATGCCCTCTCCATTGAAAAGGCCGCCGCAGCGATGGCTGCAGGCGGCTTTCCATCTGCTGCTGCTGTTGGATTTCAGCGGCGCGGCGTGGCGATACCTGTCGAAAGCGCCACGCCGATGCCGGTGATCACGGCGGCGCTGATTTCCGTCATGCCGATCGCTTCGCCAAGCAGCAAGCCGCCGCCGAGCGTCGCGAGCACCGGCGTCAGCGCCGTAAAGGCGGCGGCCTGTGTTCCGCCGAGTGTTCTGACGGCGGTGCCGTAGGCGACCATGGCGACCAGGCCGGAAAGAACGCCTTGGCTCAGCACCTGCAGGCCGATCTCCGGGAGAGTAGCCTGTGGCAGCGAGGCGCCGAAGATGAGGGCAAGCGCACCCATGATCAGGAAGGACCAGACGGCGATCAGGGCGCTTGCCTCTACGGCGGTCAGACCGGAACGGCGGAAGGCATGCGTGTAGCTTGCCCAGAGCATAGCGCCGGCCGGCAGCAGCACGAAGCTCGTCCATGGCAGCGAGGCGTCGGCAAGGCTGCGTGTGAGCAGGATCAGCACGCCGGCGACGATCGCAACGAGCCCGGCGATGCGGGTGCCGTCAGGTCTTTCGCGAAACAGCACAATGCCGATCAGCGCCGCGGCGAGCGGCATCGAGCCGCCAAGCAGAATCCCCGAAGAGGCGGCCGGCGTGGAGTGGATTGCCAGCGTCGTCAGCAGGAAGAAGACGGCGCCGGAACCGGACACCATGATCGCCAGCAGGTGAAGCGGCAGGGCCTTCGGCAGCAGCCCCGTCTTCAGCCAGACGGGCGAAAGCACCAGCGCCGGAATTCCGAAGCGGATCAGCCCAATATCGATCGAGCCGAGCGGCGTTGCGGCGCTGTGGCGGGTGACGAGAAACCATGTCGCCCAGATCAGCACGGTAATAGTGCCGCCCGCATAACCCAGCACCTGCGACGGCGACTTGTCGTTTGTAAATGCAATGGTGGTCATCGTCTCAATCCTTTCTTCCATCCGGAGCTTGTCCGGTTGAAGAAAAGATTAGCGCCACAGGCCGAGGCATGTCCTTGCTATCTATGGCTCTTAAATGATGCTATGCGCAATCTTCTGCCAATTAGTGCCAACTGGGATCGCAGAAATGCCAAATCTCGATAAATTCGATATCGCCATCCTGAAGTGCCTGCAGGAGGATGCGCGCGCCACCAATGTCGAGATCGCCGAGAAGGTGAACCTTTCGCCGTCGCCCTGCCTGCGCCGCATCCGCAATCTCGAACGGTCCGGCATCATCCGTGGTTACACCGCGGATATCGACCGCAAGGAGGTTGGTCTCGGCCTCACCGTCTTCGTCGAATTCAAGGTCGTCCATCACAGCCGCGAGAATTCCGAGGCGCAGCAGAAGGCGCTGCTTGCGATCCCCGAGATCGTCTCCTGCTTCCTGATTTCGGGTACCGCCGATTTCCTCGCCGAAGTGGTGGTGGAAGATCTCGCCGCCTATGAACGGCTTCTGACCGAAACGCTGTTGACCCTGCCGAATGTCAGCGACATCCGCTCGAACTTCGCCATCCGCAGCATCAAGACGCACGGGCCGTTGAAGTTGCCCGAGGGAAAATAATTCCCCTCGGGCCTGCTTGCGGGTTAGAGCAGCGTCCCGCTGAGGATGAGCAGCGCCACCGAGAAGTAGATGACGAGCCCGGTGACGTCGACCAGCGTGGCGACGAAGGGGGCCGAGGCGCTGGCCGGATCGAGCCGGAGCTTCTGCAGCACGAAGGGCAGCATCGAACCGCAGATCGAACCGAAGGTGACGATCCCGATCAGGGCGGCAAACACCGTGACGGCGACCATCTGCCAGTGCGGGCCGTAATCGTAGAGCCCGGCCGACTGCCAGAAGACGATGCGGATGAAGCCGACGAGGCCGAGGATCGCGCCGAGCACGATGCCGGTCGGCAGTTCGCGCAAAAGCACCTTCCACCAGTCCGAAAGCTTCAGCTCGCCGAGCGCCAGCGCCCGGATGATCAGCGACGTCGCCTGCGAACCGGAATTGCCGCCCGAGCTCATGATCAGCGGGATGAACAGCGTCAGCACCACGGCCTTTTCCAGCTCGCCTTCGAAATGCTGCATGGCGCTTGCCGTCAGCATCTCGCCGAGGAACAGGGCTGCGAGCCAGCCGGCGCGCTTGCGGATCATGCCGGCGAAGCTGATCTTCATGTAGGGCTGGCCGAGCGCCTCCATGCCGCCGAACCTCTGGGCCGCTTCCGTCGTGTCTGAGATCATCGTGTCGATCACGTCGTCGACGGTGACGATGCCGAGTATCTGCCCCTGTTCGTCGGTGACGGGCAGGGCGAGCAGGTCGTGCTTACGGATCAGCCGGGCGACATCCTCCTGCTTCATCAGCGGATCGGCCGAAACCGGCACGCCCTTCTGTGCCACCGAGAGGATCGAAGCCTCCGGCTCGCCGGTGATGAGGCGACGCAGCGTCACCACATGCAGCAGCGCATGGCTGACCTCGTCCAGCACATAGATGGCGTAGACGGTCTCGCGCGAGCGTTCGACCTGGCGCACATGGTCGAGTGTGCGGGCGACGGTCCAGCTGTCAGGCACGCTGACGAACTCCGTCGTCATGATCCCGCCGGCCGTGCGCGGCGGATAGCCCATCAGGTGCTGGATGGCGATGCGCACCGGTTCGTCGAGGCTGGAGAACAGCCGGGAGCGGGTCTCGCCGTCGAGTTCGAGCAGCACGTCGGCGACGCGGTCGTTCGACATGCCGTGCAGCAGCCGTGCGGCGTCCTCGGCGCTGATCAGCGCAAGAATCTGTGTGGCGTTGCGAAGCTCCGGCCGGTCGAGAATGTTGACCGCATAGTCGAGCGGCATGCCGGTCAGCACCCGCCCGGCGTCCTGGACGCTCAGCGCATTCAACGCTTCGACGCGTTCGGCGATCGTTGCGCCGCGGCTGTTGTTGATGAAGGCACGGGCGGCATGGCCTGCCCGAAGAGGGAAGCGATTGATATTCATTTGAGGCTCGCCTTTCCGTCGATCCGCCGTAGCGTCCGATCGGGCGAGCCGACAGGAGTCGGTCAGCGCACGAGGGCCGCGTACGGCAAAGGCAATCGACTGCTACTGTCGCTTGGCATCGTTATGATGGCTCCGTTGAAATCCGTGGCTGACGAGCGTCATCCACGTGAATGCTACGTGGTCCCGGACGCGGAAAAAATCAAGCGGGATAAATGCTTAACGCCAGAATGCCGCACCCGCGATGCGGCATTCTAGACGGGTATGGTTTGTAGCCTTGCTGGCCCGAAGCGGTCTCAGAATCCCGCAAGCACCGCCTTGCCCTTCATCCTGCCGCTTTCGACCATGGCATGCGCCGACTTGAGGTTCGCCGCATTGATTGGCCCGACGATTTCTGAAAGCGTCGTGCGGATCTTCCCGGCATCGACGAGCTCGGAGACCCTGTTCAGCAGCTTGTGCTGCTCGATCATGTCAGGTGTGCCGTAGAGCGGGCGGGTGAACATCAGCTCCCAATGAACCGAGACGGCCTTGCGCTTGAAGGGCATGATGTCGAGCGTCTTCGGATCGTCGATCAAAGCGAAGCGGCCCTGCGGCGCGATCGCTTCGACGATGTCGCCGATATGGCTGTCGGTATTGGTGGTCGAGAATATGAATCCGGGCGCGCCGATGCCGAGCGCTGCCACCTGCGGCGCGATCGGCTTGGAATGGTCGACGACATGATGCGCGCCGAGTTCCTTCACCCAGTCCTGCGTTTCCGGCCGCGAGGCCGTGGCGATCACCGTCAGGTCGGTCAAGGCCCGGGCGATCTGAATGGCGATCGAGCCGACGCCGCCGGCGCCGCCGATGACCAGGATGGAGCGTGCCCCTCCCGAAACCGCGTCCTGCACCTTCAGCCGGTCGAACAGTGCCTCGTAGGCCGTAATCGAGGTCAGCGGCAGGGCGGCCGCGGCAGCGAAATCGAGGCTCTTCGGTTTGGTGCCGACGATGCGCTCGTCGACGAGATGGAATTCGGCATTGCTGCCCGGGCGGCTGATGACCCCGGAGTAGAACACCTCGTCGCCCGGCCTGAACAGAGTGACATCGGCGCCGATGGCCTTGACGATGCCGGCGGCATCCCAGCCGAGCACCTTGAGTTCGTCCGCGGGCGGCGCGGAATGGGCGCGCACCTTCACGTCGACGGGATTGACCGAAACGGCTTTGATTTCGACGAGCAGATCGTGTCCCCCAGCCTCCGGCATCGGCAGCTCGACATCGATCAGCGAGGTTTCGGCGGAGATCGGTTGTGGCGTTTTATAGGCGACGGCGCGCATGGGAAACTCCTGTGTTCGTTGCACGGAAGGTAGATGCGCACTAAGTTCTGACAACGCAAGAATGCACAAATTCTGTACGTAGTACCCAAAAGGATACCGTAAAATGTCATTGCCACGCGCCAAGCTCGTCCAGAATTTCCCCGGCTGCCCGGTCGAAGCGACGCTGACTTACCTCGACGGGAAGTGGAAGGGCGTGATCCTCTTTCACCTGATGCAAGGAACTCTGCGCTTCAACGAATTGCGGCGTAAGCTGCCGGCTGTGACCCAGCGCATGCTGACCAAGCAGCTGCGTGAACTGGAAGAGTCCGGCCTGGTATCACGCACCGTCTATCCGGTTGTGCCGCCGAGGGTCGAATATGCAATGACGCCGCTCGGCATGACGCTGAAGCCCGTCATCCAGGCATTGGCCGCCTGGGGTGACGATTATGTCTTCTGCAGTCCGGAAGGCCGCGAACTGCGCCTGGCCTCAGACGGCCTGCGCGCTCCGGTCGCGGCGCTCGAGGCGTAGCGAGGCTGCAAAGACGAACAGGCCGAGGAAGGATAGTGCTGCGCCGACATAACCGGTCGCCGCAAAACCGTAACCCCCGGCGATGACGAGGCCGCCGAGCCAGGCGCCGATCGCATTGGCGATGTTAAAGGCGGAATGGTTGGACGCGGCCGCAAGCGTCTGCGCGTCGGCGGCGACATCCATCAGCCGCGTCTGCAGCGCCGGGCCGGCGGCAAAGCCGCAGCCGACGAGGAAGACGGAGAGGCCGAGCAAATAGGGATTGGCGGCGGTCAGCGAGAAGGTGGTCAGCACGACGATATTATAGATCAGCGACCCGCCGATCGTGCCGAGCAGCGATTTGTCGGCGAGCCACGAGCCGATGAAATTGCCCGCATTCATGCCGACACCGAAGAGGACCAGCATGATCGGAACGGCCGTTTCCGGCAGCATCGCCACCTCAGTCGTCGTCGAGGCGATATAGCTGAACATCGCGAACATGCCGCCGTAACCGACAGCGGCGATGCCGAGCGTCAGCCACACCTGCGGCCGGCGGAATGCGCCGAGTTCGCGCAGGAAGCCCGCTTCCGCGGAAACCCTGTCCTTCGGAACGTAGAACCAGATCAGCGCCACCGTCAGCAGGCCGAGCACGCCGACCGAGAAAAACGCCACCTGCCAGTCGAGCGACTGGCCGAAGAAGGTCGTCAACGGCGTGCCGAGAAGTGTCGCAACGGTCAGGCCGAGCATGACGCGGCCAACGGCACGGGCGCGGCGATGCGCCGGCACCATCGAGGCGGCGACAAGGGCCGCGACGCCGAAATAGGCGCCATGCGGCAGGCCGCTGACGAAGCGCAGCAGCGTGAAGCTTTCGAAGGTCGGCGCCATGGCGCTCGATATATTGCCGGCGGCAAAGATCAGCATCAGCGTCAAAAGCAGCGTGCGCCGCGCCATCTTCGCGGCGAGTACCGCAATGACAGGTGCGCCGACGACGACGCCGAGCGCATAGGCGCTGATGACGTAGCCGGCCTGCGGTGTCGTGACCGAGAAGGTCTCGGCGACATTGGGCAGCAATCCCATGATTGCGAATTCGCCGGTGCCGATGCCGAAGCCGCCGCAGGCAAGCGCCAGCTGAACCAGCGCTACGGTCGTTGCCGACGGCAGCTCTTCGTCCGGGGTATCGATGGAAACATTGACGGCGATCTCACTCACGAGAGCTCCTCGAGGCGGTTTTCTGCTCTGCAATGGCCTTGGCGCAGGCGCGACCGCGGACCGATCGTTGAAATGGCGGGAGGTGGAGAGTACGTCTCCGGTACGCCATCTATCCGTGACCTCTCGGCCGCCGTCGAGTGCATTTTTTGCAGTGCAGCGTCCTGCTATGTGCATACGTCTGTTGCAATTTTTGCATTTCTGCCCTTTGTCAGGAAAGAAGGTTGCGCTTGAAATCGGCGATACCGCAACCATCTCAGGGGCAAGGCAGGAGCATTTCCGCGCCAGGGACGGGAGCTCTTATGAAGCTTGTAGGCTTTTTCAATCGCGACGGCGGGACCTTCAAGACCACCGACATGCTGGCCTATGAAAAAAGGGCGGAGACGGCTTTCCGCGAAGCGGGGCACGATTTCGACGCCATCGTCTTCTCAGGAAAGGAAATCGTTCCCGCCATGGAGAGGGCGGCCAAGCGCGATGATATCGACGGCATCGTCGCCGGCGGCGGCGACGGCACGATTTCGGCAGCGGCATCGATTGCCTGGAAAAACGGAATTGCGCTCGGCGTCGTGCCCGCCGGCACGATGAACCTCTTTGCCCGCTCGCTGCGTGTGCCACTCGATATCTGGCAGGCGCTCGATGTGCTTGCCTCCGGCGAGGTCGACAATGTCGATATCGCCAGCGCCAACGGCCGGCCCTTCATCCACCAGTTTTCCGCCGGCCTTCATGCCCGCATGGTGCGCTACCGCAACGCTTACAGCTATCGTTCCCGACTGGGCAAGATGCGGGCGAGCACCAAGGCGGCTTTAGGCGTCATCTTCAACCCGCCGGAATTCGAGGTCGAGTTCGAGGCGATCGGCATGCGCGAGCGCCGCAGGGTGTCGGCGATATCGGTCTCCAACAATCCCTTCGGCGAGAACGCGCTGCTCTACGCCGATAATTTGAGAAGCGGCGAGCTCGGCTTCTACACGGCAAATCCGCTGAAACCCCTCGGTGTGGCCCGTCTCGCCATCGACATGCTGCGCGGCAAGGTCCGGGAGAATGCCGATGTCATGGTGATGCACCCGGCCGAAGTGCACCTGCATTTCCCGAAACTGCGCTCCAAGGCCAACTGTGTCATGGACGGCGAGTTGCTGCCGCTCGAACGCGACGTCTTGATCCGGCTGCATCCGGGCGAATTGAAGGTTCTTGTCAAGCAGGGTCTCGCCGCTCAAGTGAATGCTGACGAACGCCGCGAGCCCGCTGCGTAAGTCGGCCCGCTGCGTAGGTCGGTGCCCTCGTAATTTCAGAGCCGCGGCAGATAAGTGCGGTAGTCGAAATCCGAGACGGTGCGCAGATGCGCAAGCGCTTCCTTGCGCTTGGTGTCGCCGTAGAGCGCCTGATAACGCGCACCGAAGATATCGGCGATGAAGGGCGAGGTGCGGAAGGTGTCGACGGCGCTCAGGAAATCATGCGTG
This sequence comes from Rhizobium aouanii, assembly GCF_037002925.1. NCBI lineage: Bacteria > Pseudomonadati > Pseudomonadota > Alphaproteobacteria > Hyphomicrobiales > Rhizobiaceae > Rhizobium > Rhizobium aouanii. The sequence goes on along the minus strand of NZ_JBAMYD010000012.1, from coordinate 137,787 downwards.
AGCCGCCTCGTATTCGCAGGTATGTGCGAGGGCGTCGTCTCCTCACCGGGATCGAGTTCACCGTCGAGACCGGTGAGCATGCCGCCGAGGATCGCTGCCAGCAGCAGATAGGGATTGGCGTCGGCGCCGGCGACGCGGTGTTCGATGCGTGCGGCCGGACCATCCTTGTCGGGGATGCGGATCGCCGTGCCGCGATGGCCGCTGCCCCAGGTCAGATCCACAGGCGCAAACGAGCCCGGCTGGAAGCGGCGGTAGGAATTGGCGAAGGGGGCGAAGATCAGCTGCGCTGCGCGCATGGTGTCGAGCAGGCCTGATATCACCGATTTGAGCATCTTCGGTTCACCGCCCTTGGCATCGAGGATGTTGCGGCCTTGCTCGTCGATGATGCTCGCATGCACATGCAGGCCGGAGCCGGCATGTTCGGAATAGGGTTTGGCCATGCAGGTCGATTTCAGCCCGTGCCGGCGCGCCGCCTGTTCGGCGATGCGCTTGAGATAGAGGCAATCGTCGGCGGCTGCCAGCGCATCCGCGCGGTGCAGCAGGTTGACCTCGAACTGGCCCGGACCGAATTCCGCCGTCGTCGCATCCGCCGGCAGGTTCTGCGCCTTCGCATAGGCCCTCAGCGTCTGCAAATAGCCATCGAGCGCATCGACGGCGCTCATGTCGTAGAGCTGGAAACCGTTCGGTTCGCCGCGATAGGTGAGGCTCTCGGGCGGGCAGGGGCGCCCGGTCTCGCGCCAGTCTCCCGACATCACGTAGAATTCCAGCTCGGTGGCGACGACGGGCGTCAGTCCGCGCGCCGCATAGCGCTCCAGCACTGAAGCGAGGATGGCGCGCGGATCCATGAAGCTCGGGCTGCCGTCGAATTCATGCATGGTGGCGAGCACCTGCATCGAACCCTCGGGCGCCCAGGGCATCGGCGCCAAGCTGCGCCGGTCGGGGATGACCTTGCCGTCAGGATCGCCGATCGTCAGCGACAGGCCGGTGATGTCGTCATTATCGTCGCCCCAGATGTCGAGCGATTGCGTCGAGGTCGGAAGGCGGATGTCACCGGCCCAGACCTTGTCTTCGGCATCGGGCGGAAGCTGCTTGCCACGCAGGTCGCCGTTCATGCCGACGATCAGGATCTCGAAACGCGGGTCGTCGCCTTTCGTCTTGCCGTCCATCCTGTCGCTCGCCATGACCTTGAAAATCCTCCGGGACAAGGCCAAGCTCCTATCCCATCGACATCAGCCTTTCAATCCGCGAGGGTCTTTACTTACCCACCCTCGAATCTTGCCGCGATCGACGCCGCGCACCACCTGCACCCCTTCGCCGACATGAAGAAGCTGAATGCCGAGGGCGCGCGTATCATCCAGCGCGGCGAGGGCGTCTACATCTTCGACAATCACGGCAGGAAATATCTCGATGGCTTCGCCGGCCTCTGGTGCGTCAATATCGGTTATGGCCGCCGGGAGATCGCCGATGCCGCCACCAGGCAGATGAATGAACTGCCCTATTACAACACCTTCTTCGGCACGACCTCGACGCCGGCGACGCTGTTGGCGCAGAAGGTCACATCCCATGCCGGTGAGCGGTTCAACCACATCTTCTTCACCGGCTCCGGCTCGGAGGCGAACGACACCTGGTTCCGCATGGCCCGGGTCTACTGGAGCGCCGTCGGCAAGCCGTCGAAGAAGATCGTCATATCGAGGAGGAACGGCTATCACGGTTCGACCGTCGCCGGCGCCAGCCTCGGCGGCATGAAATACATGCATGAGCAGGGCGACCTGCCGATTCCCGGCATCGTCCATATCGGCCAACCCTATTGGTACGGCGAGGGCGGCGATCTCTCGCCCGCCGAATTCGGTCTCAAGGTTGCCCGCGAGCTCGAAGCGAAGATCGACGAACTCGGTGAGGAGAATGTCGCCGCCTTCGTCGCCGAGCCGGTGCAGGGGGCTGCCGGCGTCATCATCCCGCCCGAGACCTACTGGCCGGAGATCGACCGCATCTGCAAGGCGCGCAATATCCTGCTGGTGACCGACGAGGTCATCTGTGGTTTCGGCCGCCTAGGCGCATGGTTCGGTCACCAGTATTTCGGCGTCGAGCCCGATCTGGCGCCAATCGCCAAGGGACTTTCCTCCGGCTATCTGCCGATCGGCGGCGTGCTCGTCAGCGACCGCATCGCCGACGTGCTGATCAACGAGGTCGGTGACTTCAACCACGGCTTCACCTATTCCGGCCACCCGGTCTGCGCTGCCGCAGCACTCGAAAACCTGCGTATCATCGAAGAGGAAAGACTGGTCGAACGCGTGCGCGACGATATCGGCCCCTATTTCGGCAAAGCCTGGGCAGCGCTGGCAGGCCATGATCTCGCCGGCGAAGCCGTCAGCATCGGCTTGATGGGCGGCCTGCAGCTTACCGCCGAGAAGAGCACGCGCACCCGTTATGCCAAGCCCGATCAAGTCGGTGCGCTGGTGCGCAACCACGCGCTGGCAAACGGTCTGGTGCTGCGCGCCACCGGCGACCGCATGCTCGCCTCGCCGCCTCTCGTTATCAGCCACTCCGAGGTGGACGAGATGGCGAGGATTACCAGGTTGGCGCTGGATTTGGCCTGGAAGGAGCTGAAATCTTCGCTCAGCCCGGCTGGTTGACCCAGGCATAGCCGAAACGATAGCTGTCGTCGCCGCGTCCATAGACATAGGGCACGTCGATCACCGACGCCTGCGGTGCGGACGCGCCGAGATTGGCCTGCAGCCATTGAGCCATGGCCGGCGGCAGCGCTTCGCTTCCGCCCTTGGGGAGGAGCCACACGAGGAGAAGCGGTCGCCGGCTGGTAAGATCCGGGTTGAAGCCGGGATAGTCCACGGAGAGAACCGGAACGCTCGTAATATCCTGCCTGAGATTGCCGGCAAGCAGGCTGTCGCCGGCAAGAATCCCCGCCGGTTCGGCCTGTTTGCGCAATGTTTCCAGCATACCGGCATAGGGCCTGTTCAGCCGTTCGTAATGGCCGGTAAAGCGCGCAGTCGCGACGCTCCCGTAAAGGGCCGCCGGCACGCCGATCATGATGACGGCGAGGATCGGTATAAAACGCCGAAACGCTCTGTCTGTCGTGACGCCTGCTGCCTCGATCTTCAGGCAGAAATAGAGCGGCAGGATGAAGAGCATCGGCACCAGCCAGCGATCCTTGATGCCGGCCGCACCGCCGAAGACGATCAGAAGCAGAATACCGGCCAAGAAGACGAGCATCATCCGCTCGAGAAGCCGCGTCCATTCCGAGCCGGAGCCGAGCGCCGGACGAAGGCTCTTGCCGAAGACAATCGCGAATACTGTCACGGTCAATGCGGCAAAGCTGATGATGGCGAGAGCGAGCGAGCTGACGCCCATGGCGACCTGCGTGAGATAGCTCGCATCGCCGCTCGCAGTCATCTTCTCCAGCGTGCGTGCGGTGGCGAAATCGAGATTGTCCTTTAGCCAGAAGAGATGCGGCAGGGTAATGACGAGCGCCACCGCCGCCGTCAGCACCAGCCGCCGGTCGAAGATCCGCGGCCGCAGGCGCGCATCCGAAAGCGCGGCGATCAGGGCTGCCGCCGGCAGGATCGCGAAATTATATTTGGCAAGCAGGCCGAAACCGATGCCGATGCCTGATATCAGATAGGAAGCAAGGCTCGGCTGCTTCAGGCTGCGGATGAAGCCGTAGAAGAAGATGCTGGCCGAGAAGAACACCGCGACCGTGTGCGTCAGGTCGCGCTGCATCTCGAAAGCCATCTGCGGGATCGTCAGCAGCCCGAGCGTGGCGATCGCCACCAGCGCCTTGTCGCGCAGCACGAGCCGCGCGGTCAGGCCGTAGAGCACGTAAGAGATGAACAGCAGAAGGTTCTTCACGATGGAAAGGGCGATCAGCGAGACGCCGGCAAACTGGAAGACGGTGTACTGCAGCCAGTTGTAGAACGGCGGCTGCGGGCCGTAGCCGGCGGCAAGCCATTGCGAGCGGAAGGCCTGTTCGGCCTCGTCGAGATCGAGCGAATGCGAGGTTGCAAGCCGCACGCCGACCTGAAGCACGAAATAGGCCGCCAGCAGGGCGAAGATCCAACTGATGTCGCGACGGTTGCTCTCGGTCATTCTATCTGGTCTCCGGCCGAACCCAGGCGTAGCCGAGCGCGAAATTGTCGCCCTGGCGGCCGAAATAATAGGGAAGCGAGAGCGAGCCGATCTCCTGCAACGCGATATCAGCCGCCGTCAGCGCCGAGGAAAAACGCTCCGGCATGATCGCATCGGCAGCAGTCGCCGTCTTCTTGCCGCGCCAGACGATCAGCACCGGCCCCTTGGCCTCGGCATAGGCCGGAATGCCCGGTGCCGGAAAATCCGGGATCACCACCGGCACATCGGGAAATTGCAGCCGCATGTTTCCGCCGATATAGGTGTCGGAGGCGATCACCAGCGCCGGTTGCGCCTGTCGCGTCATCTCGCGCGAAAAACCCGCCATCGGCACATTCGGCCGGCTGTAGGTGCCGATCAGTCCGGCGCCGATGACGCGGAAGCCGAGGGCGATCAGCACGCAAGCCATCAGCACCGGCAACACCGGCCGGAAGCGGCGCAGTCCGGCGGAAAGGTCGAACCCGGCAGCCTGCATCTTCGCAAGGAAATAGATCGGCAGCACCAGCAGGAAGGGGTCGAGCCAGCGCTCGCGCACCGTGGTGGAGCCGGTCAACAGCACGATCAGAGCGATGCCGGCGAGGCTTGCGAGCATCATCCGCTCCATCATGCCGGTCCAGCGGTTGCCCGCCGAAAGCGCCCGGACGAAATCCCGACGGAAGGTGGCGGCGAATATAGCGACCGGCAGCGCCGCAAAGGCGATGATGGCGACGAGGAAGGCGACAAGCCCTTTGCCGATCCGCACGGCGCCGGCGGGTTCGCTGCCGGCGGCCATCTTGACCAGAGTGTCGGAGGAGGCGAATGCGAGATTGCCCTGCAGCCAGATCGCGTGCGGCAGGACGATGACGAGCGCAACAGCGATCGCTGCCAGCATGCGCCAGTCAAGCGCCCGGCGCCGCCATTCGGCATCGGGCAGGATGGCCATCAAGGCGACGACAGGCATCAGCGCGAAATTATATTTCGAGATCAACCCGATGCCGGTCGCAAGCCCGAGCAGCAGGTAGCTCGTGATATCAGGCCGGTCGAGCGTGCGGAAGAAGCCGTAGAGAAACAGCGAGCTGGCAAAGAGCAGCGCCGTCGTGTGGGTCAGATCCTGCTGGGCCATGTAGGAGACCTGGGGCAGGGTGAGCAGCGCCAGCATGCCGACGGCGGCAAGCGCCTCGTCCTTCAGCGCGCGCCGCCCGGCAAGGCCATAGAAGAGATAGGACAGGAACAGCAGGATGTTCTTCGGAACGATCAAAGCGCCGATCGACATGCCCGTCACCGAAACGACGGCATATTGCATCCAGTTGTAGAAGGGCGGCTGCGGGCCATAGCCCGCCAGCAGATATTGCGAGAAGAAGGATTGCTCCGCCTCGTCGAGCTCCAGTGAATGCGGAAGCGCGATGCGCAGCGCGATGTTGAGCACGAAATAGGCTGCAAGCAGCAGGCCCGCGGTTCTGATCGTCCTCGTTACGCGCTCCAGCATCGTGCTGCCGGCTTAGGCTTGGCTTTGATCGTCGAAGATCTGCCGCACGATATAATTCGGAGAGGCGTCGTCGCGGTAATAGGTGCGCGCGATCATTTCCGCCAGGATGCCGGTGGTGATCATCTGCACCGACGACAGCAGCAGCACGACGCCGACCATCAGCATCGGTCGCGTGCCGATGTCGTTGCCGAGGATGAACTTGTCGAAGCCGAGATAGAGCAGGATCAGCATGGCGAGCGCGCCGAGGCCGAGACCGAGCGAACCGAAGAAATGCCCCGGCCGCGCCTTGTAGCGCATGAAGAACATCACCGACAGCAGATCGAGGATGACGCGGAAGGTGCGCGAAATGCCGTATTTCGAAACGCCGTGCTCGCGGGCGTGGTGGGTGACGGCCATCTCGCCGATGCGCGAGCTCGGGACGACACCGGCGACCCAGGCGGGGATGAAGCGGTGCATCTCGCCCATCAGCTTCACCTGCTTGATGATCGAGGCGCGGTAGATCTTCAGGCTGCAGCCGTAATCATGCAGCTTGACGCCGGTAATGCGGCCGATCAGGTAGTTGGCGCACCAGGAGGGGATCTTGCGCAGGAACAGGCCGTCCTTGCGGTTCTTGCGCCAGCCGACCAAGAGGTCGAGTTCACGCCGTTCCAGCTCGGAGACCATCGAAGGAATGTCCTTCGGGTCGTTCTGCAGGTCGCCGTCCATCGTCGCGATCAGGCGGCCACGGGCGGTATCGATGCCGGCCTGCATGGCGGCTGTCTGGCCAAAGTTGCGCTGCAGTTCGACAATCCTGAGCGCCAACCCCTCGCGTCCGACGTACTTCCGGGCGTTGACGAGCGTCGGATCCGTGCTGCCGTCGTCGACCAGGATCAGCTCCCAGCGATGGGGGTAGCTGACCATCGCAGCCACGACACGCTCGATAAGCGGGCCGACGCTTTCCTCTTCGTTGAAAATGGGTACGACCAGCGACAGCTCGAGCGATTGTACCGGATCATTCGTATCGCGAATGGGCTCTACCGTTGTCTGCAACTTTCATCTCCAAAAGGCCGGACAGCCGAGCAATCTTTAATGCTGCCGCCGCACTTGCGGAAGGCTACTACATGAAGTGTCCGCCGGTTGCCAGCGGGCAATGCTGGTTTCCCGCAATCGGCTGATCTGCCGGGGCGCTATTTCGCGCCGCCTTCCACCCAGGAGTAGCCAATGGAGAAGCTGCGTTTGCCGTCACCGAAGAGATAGGGCAGCGTTAGCGTCTTCAACTCTTGCAGATGAATGCCCGATCTCACCAGGTCATTGGCGAAGCCGGGGGAAATTGTTGGATCATCTGCGGTCTCGCCGCGCCAGATAACCAGCACCGGTCCCTTCGCAGCCGCATATTCGGGAACCCCGGGTCCGGGGAAGAACGGGATCACGACGGGAATATCGGGAAATCTCAGCCGCATGTTGCCGGCCACGAATTTGGTCGCCGCCACGATGAGAACCGGCTTGCGGGTCGCGGTCAATTCAGCCACGTAGCCGGAAAAGGGTACGTTCGTTCTCGTGTAAGTGCCGATATATTGAATGCCGACGATCCGGAAGAGAAGGATCGACAGGATGGCGACCATGAAGACCGGCACCACGGGTCGGAAGCGGGCAAGGCCGGCGGAAAGATCGAAGCCTGCGGTTTCCAGTTTCAAGAACAGATAGATCAGCAGGACGAGCAGGCAGGGGTCGAGCCAGCGCTCGTGGATGTCGCTCGCACCGGCGAAGAGGACCACGCCGACGAAGGCGAGCAGGCTGATGACCATCATCCGCTCGATCACCCGGATCATCGGGCTGGAAGCGGAGAGCGCGCGAAAGAAGTCGCGCCGGAAGGCGGCAGCGATGAGAACGATCGGCAAAGCGACGAAGCCGAGGACGGCGATCACAAGAGACAGCAGTCCTTGGCCGATGCGGGGGAGGCCGGCCGGTGCCAGGTCTTCGGCAGTCATCCGCTCCAGCGTCGGCGCGGAGGCGCTGGCGAGATTGTCAGGCAGCCAGAGCGCATGCGGCAGCACGATCAGAATGGCAAGGACGGCGGCCGGCAGCAAACGCCAGTCGATGAGACGGCTGCGCCATTTCCGTTCCGGCAGTACGGCGATGAGGGCGGCAAATGGCAGGATGGCGAAATTATACTTCGAGATGAGCCCAATGCCGGTGGCGATGCCGATGACAAGATAGCTCCAGATCGTCGGCTGGCGCAGCGTCCGGAAAAAACCGAAGAGGAAGAGCGAGGTCGCAAACAGCAGGGCAACCGTATGGGTCAGTTCGCGCTGCGCCATCAGTCCGACCTGCGGCAGGGTAATCAGGCTCAGCATGGCGACGGCTGCGAGCGAACGGCTCTTCAGCACCTCGCGGGCAGCAAGTCCGTAGAAGAGATAGCAGCCGAAGAGAATGATGTTCTTCGGCACCGAGAGCACCCACATCGATATGCCGGTCACCGAAACGATGGCATATTGGATCCAGTTGTAGAAGGGCGGCTGCGGACCGTAGCCGGCAAGCAGGTATTGCGAGTAGAAGGATTGTTCCGCCTCGTCGAGATCGAGCGTATGAGGCAATGCGATGCGGAGCGCGATGTTCAGCAGGAAATAGACTGCCAGAAACAGGCTTGCGCTCGTAATGCTTCTGGTAATGCGCTCCAACATCGATCTCCAAGTCAGGCCGGCAAGGCGTCGTTATTTTCGGTCGTCCTGGAGGATCGTCGGCCTTAAGGCGATCTCGCCGCCGTCGCCGTCAACTCCGCCGTTGTGCGCAACCTTCATTTCTCCTAAAACGCCTGGCGACGGAACCGCTATGCCGACACCAAGCGAGGAATGCCTACTACATGAAGAGTTCGATCGTTGAAAGCCGGCAATCCTGGTTTATGCGCAATCGCATGACCGTTCTGACGGTCGTCATCGTCGCAGCCTATGGCCTCTTCATCCAATGGTTCTGGGGTTGGCCCGTTATCATCAGGCAGTGGGCCGATGTCGGCGCGGGTCCGGTGATCGCTGCGCTGGTGCTGCTGACGAGCACCTATTTCCTGCGCACCTGGCGCATCTATGATTATTTCCCGAACGAGACAGCCGGCCGTTTCGCGGTCCTCTTCCGCGTCACGCAAATCCATAATCTGCTCAACATCATGCTGCCCTTCCGCGCCGGCGAGACCAGCTTTCCACTGCTGATGCGCACCGAATTCGGCATTCCGCTGACGCGCGGAACCTCGGCGCTGTTCGTCATGCGGCTGCTCGACCTGCACGCGCTTCTGGCCGCCGCCGGCATCGGCTTTGCCGTCGCTTCAGCCGATGCCGCTGTTGCCTGGTCGCTCTGGACTGTCTTCCTGCTGCTGCCGGTTGCGGCCTTCGCCGCCCGTAAGCCGCTGCTGCGCCTGGCCGCTAGGCTGCTGCCGAACAAGGCGCAGAAATTCGTCGCCGAGATCGAAAACGGCTTGCCGCTCGATGCCGTCGCCTTTGCGCGCGCCTGGGCGATGACCATCGTCAACTGGCTGGTGAAGGTGATGGTGCTCGCCTGGGCCCTCGGCCTGATGGGCGTTCTGCCGATGGCGGCAAGTTTCGGCGGCGCGCTCGGCGGCGAGCTCTCCTCCGTGCTGCCGATGCATGCGCCGGGCGGCGTCGGCACTTATCCGGCCGGCATCACCGCCGGCGCCATCGCCTTGGGCGCCTCGAGCGAGCGGCTGGCCCTGGCCGCGGTGGCGCAGGCGAGCGTCAATGCCCACCTGCTGATCATTGTCTCGGCGCTGACGGGAACGGCGATCTCACTACCGCTCGGACGTCGTGGCAAGCTCTGAAATCCGCTTTCTCAGAAACGCCTGCTCCGGCTCCTGCCGGCAGAGCGACAGCGCTGTTTGATAGGCCGCAATCGCCTCTTCGGTGCGGCCGAGCCTGCGCAGGAAATCGGCACGCGCCGAATGGGCAAGGTGATAGGCCTCAAGCTCCTGGCGCCCCAGAATGGCGTCGACCAGATCCAGCCCCTCTGCCGGTCCTTCGGCCATCGAGATCGCCACGGCGCGGTTGAGCTCGACGATTGGAGAGGGCTGCGCCGCCAGCAGCAGATCGTAATAGAAGGCGATCCGCCGCCAGTCGGTCTCTTCGGCAGCCGGCGCCCTGGCATGCTCGGCGGCGATCGCCGCCTGCAGCGTATAGGTGCCGATCTCTCCCGCTTCCATCGCCGCGGCGAGCAGCGCCAGGCCTTCCGTAATCTTCGCATGATCCCAGAGCGAGCGGTCCTGATCGGCAAGCAGCACCAGCGATCCGTCTCCGACGCGGCGGGCGGTGCGACGGGAATCCTGCAGCAGCATCAAGGCCAGCAGGCCGGAGACGTCGGGATGCGGCAGCAGCGCCAGAAGCAGTCGCGCCAGACGGATCGCTTCTGCGGTCAGGTCGGCGCGGACCACCTCCTCGCCCGAAGAGGCGGAATAGCCCTCGTTGAAGACGAGGTAGATGACGTGCAGCACCCGGTCGAGTCGCGGCGGCAGCGCCTCGCGGCCCGGCACCTCGTAGGGGATCTTCGCCGCCCGGATCCTGCCTTTGGCGCGCACGATCCGCTGGGCCACCGTCGGCGCCGGAATGAGGAAGGCATGGGCGATCTCTTCGGTGGTCAGCCCGCAGATTTCCCTTAGCGCCATCGCCATCTGCGCATCGGCCGGGATGAGCGGATGGCAGCAGGTGAAGATCAGCCGCAGCATGTCGTCCTCGATCGGTTCCATGTCGCCGATCTCCGTTGCATCGGGCGTGTAGAGGCTGTCTTCGATATGATGCTGCGAAGCATCGAAACGCGCCCGCCGTCGGATCGTGTCGATCGCCTTGAAACGCCCCGTCGAAACGAGCCAGGCGAAGGGATTGCCGGGAATGCCGTCCGTCGGCCATGTCCGGGCGGCGGCGGCAAAGGCGTCGTGAAGCGCCTCCTCCGCCCGGTCGAAATCGCCGAGCAGACGGATCAGCGTCGCCAGCACCCGGCGCGACTGAGTTCGGTAGATTTCCTCGATAATGCTTTCCAATCAGGCACCTCAGTCTGGCAGGGTCAGCGTCCGCACGGGCCTCAGTTCGACCGCGCCGTAACGCGCCGACGGGATTCGCCCGGCGATCTCTTTGGCCTTGACCATGTCGGGCGCCTCGATGACGTAGAAGCCGGCCAGATGCTCCTTCGTTTCGACATAGGGACCGTCCGTGGCGGAGAGCGTGTTGTTGCGAACGCGCAGCACGGTCGCCGTGTCAGGCATCTCCAAGGCATCGGAGTGGATCATGATGCCTTCGCGGCTCAGCTCCTCATCGAAAGCGAAATGCGCTTTGATAAGTTCGGCGGTTTCATCAGGCGTCAGCGTTCCGTCCGTGTCGGTGCTGTTATAAATCAGGCAGATGTAGCGCATCGCTATTTCCCATCCTCAATGGAGTAAGTCGGGCGCACTTCGATCGAGCAATATTTGAGGATCGGAAAACTCGACACGATCGTCTTCGCCTCCTCGATAGTCTCGGCTTCGATCAGCAAAAAACCGCCGAGGTGCTCTTTGATTTCGGCAAATGGGCCATCGGTCGCAAAGGCTTCGCCATTGCGCAGGCGAACCGTGATCGCCGTTGACGGTTCATGCAAGGCGAGCGCCACCAGCAGATGACCGCTTTCGCGCCAGCGATTGTCGCTGGTGATGCACTCCTGTGTGAGCGCATCCCATTCGGTCTGAGGGACCAGCTTGCTTTTTTCCGTGTCGAACCAGATCTGGCATAGAAATTTCATTGGTCTCTCCTCATTCAGCTTCGAATTCGTGGATTGGCCGCACCTCGATCGCGCCGAGCCTGGCGAGCGGGATACCGGCGGCAATGCGGATCGCTTCGTTGAGATCCTTTGCCTCGATCAGGATGAAGCCGCCAAGCGCCTCCTTCGTCTCGGCGAAGGGACCGTCCGTCACCGACATCTCGCCATTGCGCACCCGTACGGTCACCGCCGATTTCGGCGGCTGCAGCGCTTGCGCGACGATCATATGCCCGCTATCGACGAGGTCCTTGTCATAATTCAAGGAATTGGTATCGAGTTCGGTCTTTTCCTCTTGCGTCATGGCGTCGAGTACCCCGTCATCGAACCAGACCTGACAGAGATATTTCATCGCAGGCAGCCTCCTCACCCTGTTCCCATAAACATGGACGAACGACCTGCATGCATTTCGACAGCGCCGCGAAAAAAAATGTGCGGACGAGGTGTCGAAATCGCAAGGCAGCACTCGACAAGGCTTCATCGAAACCTGTCGAGGAGAATGGAAATGAGCATTCTTGAAATCGCTCTGGCAAGCCAGATCTGGGCACGTCGCAACGAGAAGCGTCAGCTGGTAGTACTCGACGATGCCGATGTGCTGAAGGTTCTCCTGCGCATCGCTTTCGTCGTGGTGGCCTTCACCCTGCTGATATCAGGGCTGAATCTTGCCGCCGGTAGGCCGCAGATGCTGGCCGAGGGCTCGGCGCCTGTCATGACCGGCAGATGAGGAAACGGCCTATTGGAAGGCCGTTTCGAAGAAGCTGCGCAGCTTGCGCGAATGCAGCGCTTCCTTCGGCATGGCGGCAAGCTTTTGAACGGCGCGGATGCCGATCTGCAGATGCTGGTTGACCTGCGTGCGGTAGAAGGCCGTTGCCATGCCCGGCAGCTTCAATTCGCCGTGCAGCGGCTTGTCGGAGACGCAGAGCAGCGTGCCATAGGGCACGCGGAAGCGGAAGCCGTTGGCGGCGATCGTTGCCGATTCCATGTCGAGCGCGATGGCTCGCGCCTGGGAGAGCCGCTTCACCGGCCCGCGCTGGTCGCGCAGTTCCCAGTTGCGGTTGTCGATCGTGCCGACGGTACCTGTGCGCATGATGCGCTTCAGCTCGAAACCTTCATAGCCGGTGATTTCGGCAACGGCCGCTTCGAGCGCCACCTGCACTTCGGCCAGCGCCGGGATCGGCACCCAGACCGGCAGGTCGTCGTCGAGGACATGGTCCTCACGCATATAGGCGTGGGCGAGAACATAGTCGCCGAGCCGCTGGCTGTTGCGAAGACCGGCGCAGTGGCCGAGCATCAGCCAGGCATGCGGGCGCAGCACGGCGACATGGTCGGTGATCGTCTTGGCGTTGGAGGGGCCGACGCCGATATTGATCATGGTGATCCCGGCATGGCCCTTCTTCTTCAGATGGTAGGCCGGCATTTGCGGCAGGCGGGTGAGGGCGGCATCCGTTTCCGGCGCGTTCGAGCCGGGAAGGGTGACGACATTGCCGGGCTCGACGAAGGCGGTATAGCCGTCGCCGCCCTCCGCCATCAGCTTGCGCGCCCAGCCGCAGAATTCGTCGATATAGAACTGGTAGTTGGTGAACAGAACGAAATTCTGGAAATGCTCGGCATGCGTCGCCGTATAGTGCGATAGCCGGGCAAGCGAATAGTCGATGCGTTGCGCGGTAAACGGCGCAAGCGGCGAGGGCTCTCCCGGCGGCGGGATATATTCGCCGTTGGCGATCTCGTCGTCGGTGGTGTTGAGGTCGGGCGTGTCGAAGATATCGCGCATCGGAACGTCGACGAAGGCGTTGGTCGAAGCTTCCACATGCGCACCCTCGCCGAAAGCGAAGTGCAAGGGGATCGGCGTCGCAGATTCCGAGACGATCACAGGCACATTGTGGCTCTTCATCAAGAGCGCCAGCTGCTCCTTCAAGTAATGCTTGAAGAGTTTCGGCCGGGTGACGGTCGTCGTGTAGATGCCGGGTGCCGTGACATGACCGTAGGAAAGCCGCGAATCGACATGGCCGAAGCTTGTCGTCTCGATGCTGACCTGCGGATAAAATGCGCGGTAGCGCGAGGAGATCGGAGCGCCCTGCGCAAGTTCGCTGAAACTCTCGATCAGGAACGCCGTGTTGCGCTCGTAAAGCGCTGTCAAAGTCTCGACCGCCTTGGCGGGATCATCGAAGCTCTGAGGCTGGAAAGGCGGTGGAGAGGATGTGTCGAGGGGCGACAAAAGGGAGATTCGTTTGTTCATGACGCATTATAGAGAGTTGTTCTTGACAAGCAAACGACGCGCGCCGGCGGAATTCGATTTTTTATCTCCATCCGTGTCTGATGCCAGTCACCGCACCGTCGGCGCGCAGAAGGTGCCGTTTCTCTCCAGGCAGGTATAGCTCGCCCCGAAATGCGACTGCGCACCGCCGCCGCCCTCGTGCACCACGACTGCCGAAAACGTGACCGCGAAGATCGCCGCAAACAGTGTGATGATGCTAAGGCGTCTTGCCAGAATATAGTGGTTCACTGCCTTACCCCCGATACGCAACTCTATCGTGAGAAGAGTTTTGGCATGCGACGGCTGAACGAGTGCTGAGATGCCGGTTCATCAGCCGTTCAGCTTGCCGGGCAGGCTCTGGCCGACCAAGGCTTTGAGGCATGCGGGCGTCGACATGTTTGGCGTTTTGGATGATGGTTGCGCAGGTGCGTTACGATACGCTTATAAGTTGGTTCGGCTATTCTTGGGCCGGCCAATCCCGCGCGGTATGGATCACACGCAAGATGACGACGCTTTCGCGTCCCGCGATCGACCGCAGCTCATAGGAAATTATGTAGGGGAGCCGGGTGAGGGATTTTTCATAAGTGCCGGTTATTCGTCCTGGCCGACCGGTTGCAAAATCGCCAAGTTTCTTGCCGGAATCCTCGATGGCGTCCACAACCCTTTCGGCCGCATCGGGGTTGTCCTTTGCGATGTAACGCAGAATTTCCAGATTATCTTGATGTGCTTCCTTCGACCAAAGAACCGGCCTCATCCGCGCGGGGTCTTCCTACGCTTGGCATCCTCAATGACCTTACGCATTTCGGCGACAGCCTGCTCGTGCGGTATAACGCGCCCGGCTTCCGCATCGGCCATGCCGCGCTTGATACCCTCGATGATTTCAAGCTCGCGCTCCACATAGGCCGCTACGGCCTCGCCGGCGAGGAATGATTTGCTGCGTTGGGTGTCGGCCGCAATCCTGTCGAGCTTTTCTTTTACGTCGGGGCGGACTCGAATTGTCATGGTCGTGCTGCCGGCCATTTCGAAAACTCCTGTGTTGAGCTGTGTACACTCTAACACATCCCGGCCGTTGCCCGCTATCCGCCCCGCATTCTCTCAGAGCCGCGTCCAGGTCTGCGACTTGCAGAGGATCTTCATCACGCAGCCCTGCATCCTCAGCGAATTGCCGGAAATCTTGCCCGAGCCGCTATAGGTCTTCTCGGCGGCCGGGTCGGTGATCTCGCCGGCATAGCTGCCGCCGGTTCCCGCAAGCGTGCCGATCTTCCGGCCGGCATATTTACCGGTCTTCAGCGTCACGCAGTAACTGCCGCCGCAGGATGCGATCACCGCCGTATCGCCGGCGGCCGTCTTCCAGTTGCCGACGATCGGCTCCTCGGCATGGGCGAACCCCGCGATCACTGTTATGGCGCCGACGAGAACGAAGCTGCGGATCATCTTTTCCTCCACGATATCCCTGATCGTCGCGAAAATAACTGACGCGAACGTAAAGGTAAACAGGGTCAATCGCTGTCAAGCTGACCGGCTGAAAAACGCGAGAAAAAGCCGTTCGTCCAGCTTAGAAAGAGATCGCCTGCTGATTTCATGATGAACGATCCGTTTATTTTCAAATCTGAATCTTTCGTAAAATCCGCTCGAAAATCCTTAATTCGCAGGGAGTCCGATGTTTAACGAAAATCCAATTTTACCAAGTGTTTGCACTTTGTTTGTCTCAAATTAATCATGCATTTTAGGCGTTTTTTGAAAGCCGTTTGGCATAGTGAACCCATCAAACGAGCGGGGCAAACCCGCCGGACCGAAAGGGCCGCAAGCCGCAACAGACGGCAAGGCCTAGAGGTAAAACAGGGTCAGTCATAAACAGGCTAACAGGGATAAAACCGATGGCACGCTTTGAAATGCACAATGCTGAAACGGCCACCATGGGTGGCGACAACAACAGCGCCGATGTCTTCTGCGAAATGGGTCTGATGTATGCGACCGGCCGCGGCTGCGAAGTCGATCTCGTCGCAGCCCACAAATGGCTGAACATCGCCGCAATCAAGGGCAACGATCGCGCCGCCGAGCTTCGCGCCGACGTGGCCGCCGCCATGGACAAGATGCAGCTCGCAGCAGCGCTGCGCGCCGCCCGCGAGTGGATGACGGTCCACTAGAACAGGACGATTTTAGGCCGCTTCGGCCTAAAATCTGAATCCTGTTCTAAATTAAATAGTTAGAGCATGATGTCGTCCGAAAACCGCTGACACTTTTCGGCATCATGCTCCAGGACCGTCTCCGATCAGGCATTCGACAAGAGCAGCAATAACAACCTCAAAAAGAGGGGGCTGGCGGGGCGCTTTGGACGGGGCCGACGCCGGGAGAACGGAACCGCGACCGGAATCCTCCACCGGCCGCGGTTCTTCGTTTTATCGGCTGATCTGTTTCAGCACCCGCGGCAGCGCTTCTTCGAGGAGCGCCATATCCGCTTCCGGCCCGACGCTGATGCGGATGCAGCGGTTGAGCGGCGCCACACCAGGCATGCGAATGAAGACCCCGTGCTCTATCAATCCGTCGACGATCGCCCTGGCATAAGCGCCGTCGCGATCGGCGTCAATCGCCACGAAATTCGTCGCCGAGGGCAGCGGTTGAAGGCCGTTCGCCCGGGCGATACCGCCGATCCGCTCCCGGCCGGCATGGATTTTCTCGACCACCTCGACGAGATAGGCCTGGTCCTTCAGCGCCGCGAGCGCTGCTGCCGTCGCCAGCCGGTTCATGCCGAAATGATTGCGGATCTTGTCGAAGGCCTGTGCCGTGCCTGCCGTCGAGATCGCGTATCCGGTGCGTGAGCCGGCAAGTCCGTAGGCTTTGGAGAAGGTGCGGGTGCGAACGACGTTCGGCAGCTCAATGAGCGAGGAGATCGACGGCAGCGACCCTGCCGGCCCCGTCTCGCTATAGGCCTCGTCGAGCACCATCAGCGTCGTCTCGGGCAGCGCATGGGCGAAAGCGACGATGCTGTCGGCATCCCACCAGCTTCCCATCGGATTGTCGGGATTGGCGAAATAGACGAGCGGCGCATTCTCGCGTTTCACCGCATCGAGCAGCCCGTCAAGATCCTCGCGGTCGTTTGCGTAGGGAACGGTCACCAACCGGCCGCCGAAACCGGCGACATGGAAATTGAAGGTCGGATAGGCGCCGAGCGACGTAACGACGGGCGCGCCAGGCTCTATCACCAGCCGGACGATCTGGCCGAGCAATTCGTCGATGCCGCTGCCGATGGCTATATTGGTGGCCGAGACGCCGAGATGGGCGGCAAGCGCTTCCCGGAGCGCAAAATTCTCCGGATCATTGTATTTCCAGATATTGCCGGCCTCCTCGCGCATCGCTGCAAAGACAGAGGCGGCTGGGCCGAAGCCGTTCTCATTGGCGCCGATGCGCGCCGAAACGGCAAGTCCGCGCTGGCGCTCGATCGCCTCGGGGCCGACGAAGGGAACTGTGGAGGGCAAGGCGCTGGCAAGAGGTGTGAAGCGCGAAAAGGCGGACATGCGAAGGCAGCTTCCCGGACATATTGACAATCGGCGAAACAATAGGCCCGGGCACGGCCAACGCAAGCAAGATTATTTCCGCAATGGCAGCGCCGCGCGTGTGGCCGGCCTGATTACGCGCGGAAGATCGGCGCGCGCCGGGCGTCGATCGCTTCCATGTTGCCGATCATGAAATCGGTGCGGACGACGCGGCGCAGAACCTCGGGGTCCATGATGTTGATGAACCGCACCCCGATGCGTTCTTTGTGGCGGTAGACTTCGGCGCAGCCGATCCGGTAGGCGAGGCCGAGAATGTTGAGATAATAATGTTTCGGCAGACCGGCGGTGGTCGATACGATGAAGGTGGCGCCGCCCTGCGAGATATCGATGATCTCGGCGCTTCGCATCGACACACCGGTCAGGCACGGACGGACAGCGACGATGCGGGCGGGTCGTTTGACGTTGAACTCTTCCCAGCGCAGGTCGTAGACAGCGGATTTGACCGTGGCAAGGTGTGTAGCGCGGAGCATAGTCATTCACATTCTCCGTCAGACAGGGCACATTTGGGGTCTTGATCGCGAGCAAGCTGGTCTTGATCACGAGCAAGCTGGTCTTGATCTCATTCAAGCTGGGGTCTTGCTCGAACCAAGGTCACATGAATGTTTTGCACATTCGTCAAATATAAAATTACAATTTTAACGAGTTTAAACTTTGTTCCCAAGCGGGACGCCTGATGTCCATTATCGGGACGCGGGCTTTCATCTCCAGGCTCCCGTTTCAGCCAAAAAATCTGACGGCGAGATATCCGTCGACTGCAGTCAGCGCCGTGCCCCAGGCCATGTCGACCAGGCTCATGGCGAGCGGCCAGTTGCAAAGCGTGGCGAGATTGGTGAAGTGCCATAGGCCGCCAGTCCCAGAATGGCACCGTGGAGAAACGCCGTGGCGATCGAGCCCGCCGACAGCGCCGGCAGCACGGCAAGCACAACCATCGCGGCGGCGAAGAACAGGTAGAACAAGTGCGCCGACCGCCAGATTGGGCAGCATCAGCGCTTCCAACTGGTCGCGGTAGAAGTTGCGGGCGATGAGGCCGAGCCATATCCCGTCGCCGATGAGAAGGATGAGAAAGGTGCCGGCATAGGCGAGCAGTGATGTCTTCATCGTCAATCTCCCGAGCCTGGCCTTCTACGCAGCAAGGGTCGGCCGGATCGCCGCCTCGTTCGATTTCGGCGCAATTTTCCCGAACTCTTTCAATGGCCGAGCGTTGTGCCTTGATCGATGAAGCACGGCGCGCTTCGAATGACGACAGCGAGGAGTTGAAGATGACCGACGTCAAAATCCCTTCGAAATCATGGGTGGTGGTCTGCAACGGAGCCAAGGCTCTGATCATGCAGAATGCCGGCGATGCCCAGCTGATGAACCTGAAGGTGCTGGAAACTCTAACGCAGCCGAGCGAGCCAGACCGCGAGATCGGCGCCGACAAGCCCGGCCGCAGCCATGCCGCCGATGGCTTCAGCCGCAGTGCTGTCGAGGAGACCAACTGGCAGGATCAGGCCGAAGCCCAATTCCTGAAACAGGTCGCGGAAAGGCTGGATGAGCTGGCGCAGGAAAAGGATGTCCGCCGCATCGTCCTCGTTGCGCCGCCGAAAGCACTCGGCGCGCTGCGGCCGGCACTCAGCGCCGATACGCAGGCAGCGATCTCCGCGGAATTGGCCAAAGACTATACCAATATGCCTGTCGATGAGATCGAGCGGCATCTCGCCGCCTGAGCCGTTAAAGCAATTCCAGTAAAAGTGTGAAGCGGTTTTCCGTCCGGAATTGTGTAAAACAGACGGCTAGAGCGGTTATGCGCTTCCCGTGAAGCTGAACCGCTCTAGCCCAATCTGAGGGAACGCGGGTCGAGAGGCCCGCGTTTTCGCGTCACGCGGATGGTTTCTGCCCGGCAAACAGATCTTCATGATCGGCAAAGAGCGCCGCCAGGCGGTCGATGACGATCCTGACTTCCGGGCGTTGCCGCTCGTCGTCATGCGCAACGATCCACATGTCGTAGGTCAGTTCCTCGATGACCGGTCCGGCGCGGACGAGCCTGCGCTCCTGATCGCCGATGAAACAGGGGAGTACGCCGCGGCCGGCACCGCCGCGGATGAGGTAAAAGAGCATATGCGGCGTGTTCGTCCAGCTGGTAATCCAGGAATCCGGCTGTTCGAACGTCCATTTGTCCGCCGGCGTGATGGCGGTATCTGTACCGAGCGAGATCCAGTTGCAGTTTTTCTCGTCATAGCCGGCCGCCTGATAAGCCGCATGTGCCACCTTGACGAACGGCGGATCGCGACGTTGCCGCTCTCCGGCCGGCTGTGGCGAATGGCGATATGCGCCTCGCGATAGGTGAAATCGACGCTCGCATCGCAGGTCTTGTAGCACATGCGGAAGCTGTCCTTCGGCGTCCAGACGCTGGCCAGATGGTCGGCGACGAAGCGCGAGGTCCAGCTGTCGGCGGCCGTCGAGACGATCGGCAGCGTCAGCACCTCGCCGCGCCAGTCGGAGATCCCACGCGCCGCATCCTGCATCAGTCGGACGCGATCGAGCAGCTCCTGCCCGTCCTTGGCCAGCAGATAACCGGTGGGGCCGCGGCTGAACAGCGAGCGGCCCGTCACCCGTTCGAGCGCCAGCATGCGCCGGCCGATCGTCGGTGCGCTGAGCCCGGTGCGCGTCGCCGCCGCCGAAAGCCCGCCGCCGGTCGCAACATGGAAGAAAAGCTGCAGGTCGTCCCAGCTCGCATCTTTCATGGATGAAAACCCCCTTTCCCCAGCGCCTCTACATCGGAAGGCCGCGAAGGCTTAGCTCAAGTGCTTGAGCCAAATAGATGGAGAATGCAGCAATGGATCTCAACTGGGTTGTTCTCTTTAGGGAAATCGAAATCGGCAATCGCCGGATCCGCCATGATCCCTTGGCCGATCCGCTCGATCGTCCGGAATGGCGCGGATTTCTCTGGGCCGTTCCGATCATCGCGCGCCTTGTCGCACGACGGGATGCAGAAACAAAGGTGCCGTGCCGCGATGATTCGCGGATCGGAGAAAGCCTCAGGTTTCGAAGTTCAATCGCAACACGTGGTGCAGGAATTCCGGATTGATCAGCATGTTGAAGCTGATCGTCACCATTTCGCCTTCGCGCTTGACCACGGTCGCACCGATCTCGTCATGGATGCCGAGGATTTCGAGAAAGAAATGGCTCGGCATTTCCAGGTTCGGGCGGACTTCGAGCAATGCGCCGGCAAGCGTGATCGTGCGGATCAGGCAGCGCACCTGCGTCCCGGTGCTGAGGTGATGGCCGACGAAGATGATGTTGCCGGGCCTGTCGAGGTTGAATTCCCTGTAAGCACGTTCCGGCTTGGGGTGTTCTGTGTCGAGGTGCATCTGAAAGGCCCTTTTAGCCTCCGCTTGTAATACGACAGGATATTAGCCGAAGAATGCTGACATTTGCTGAAGAACACCGTTAAGATTGAATGCTTATGTGAAAGCCGCGGGAAAATCGCATCGATTTCGTGCAGATTTGCCCCAAAGCTGCGCATTCCTGAAGCAGATGCGCCATTCTTGACATGTCGGCGGCGTTCGCGCATACAAAGGCCGGTTCGAGGCACCGGCCGCTCGCGGATGAAAATCCATGGTGAAGTCCTCGCGATCATGGTCACGGCCCTTTGTGCATGCTGACTGACGGCAATGCGAGCTCCCATCCGCAGTCGAAGAGCATGCCTTGCGAAGGCTCACGCCATGACGACGACCTATCCTGCCATTGACGAATTGAAGGCCCAGGCCAAGCGCCTGCGCCAGGCGATGAACGATCGCGGCACCACGCTGACCCACAGTGCGGCCCTGGAAATGATTGCCCGCCAGCACGGCGTGCGCGATTGGAACACGCTCGCGGCCCTTGCGGCAAAGCCCAATGCCGCTCCAAAGACGCCGCTCTTCGTCGGCGCGCATATTCGCGGCCGTTATCTCAACCAGCCGTTCACCGGCGAAGTCCTGGCGCTTTCGGCCCTGCCGGGCGGCGACCTCCACAGGATCACCATCCATTTCGACGAGCCGGTGGATGTCGTAACCTTCGAGAGCTTCTCGGCCTTTCGCCAGCGTGTGAACGCGCAGATTGATGCCGACGGCATCTCGCCGAGAAAGACCTCGAACGGCGTGCCGCATCTGGTGCTCGATCTATAGAGCATGATGCCGAAAAGTGTGAGCGGTTTTCGGACAACATCATGCTCTCATTCTTTAATCCAGCTTTCATTCTTTGAGGCGGTCCGGATCTGCAGGATTTTTAAGCCGGATCGGGCCTCGCCCGCTATCGCACGGATTTCTCCATGTCCGATCTCTTCCAAGGCAATGCCTTTCTCACCGGCTGGCTGGCGTCTTCATCAAAACGGCGGCACCGATCGTCCGGAATTGCGCAAAACAAAAGTATAGATGGAAAAGCCGCGCTCACCAGCGCGGCTTTTCCTGCATCGTCTATTCCTTGCCGCTCGAAGCGGCCGTTGTCGCGGCTTCCGCCTCGTTCAGCGCCTCGGCGCATTCCTGGCAGCAGACCTCGACAGTCTTGCCGCCGAGTTTGACGGCGATGGTCTCCGCGCCGAGTTCGCAGTCGCAGGCAGCGCAGGTGGTCTTCTTCATCTGGTGATCCTCCGTTGATCGTCCCGCGGTCGGGACAGGCTGATAAGATCATCGAAGACCGCATCGCCGCTGTCGAAATCTTTAGCGATTGACCCCCCGCATAATTCCTTAAATCGGGATCGATTTAAGAAATTATGCGGGGGGTCAAAGTGCTACAGCATCCTTTGCGGCTCTCGAAAAGAGGCGCGGCGCTGTAGGCTTTCGCTTGCGCCGCAATTGCGCCGCGCGCTGGAATTCGGCCGGAGTCTGCCCGAAAGTCTGCTTGAAGGAAGCGCTGAAATGGCTGTGGCTGGAAAAGCCGAGATCGAGACCGAGCGCGGTCAGATCCTCATACTGGCCGAGCAGATCGAGCGCGCGGGCAAGCCGCAGCCGCAGCTGGTAGCGGTAAAGTGGCGTCGCCTCGACCTGTTGGAAGACCTGGGTGAGATAAACGGGCGAGACACCCACTTCGGCGGCGATTTCCGAAAGTGTCCAGCGCCGCGCGAGATCGGAGGAAAGCACCAGCTTTGCCCGGTCGACGAGCTTCTGCCGGCCGGCGCTGGCGCCCGCCGCATGCGATGTGCGCTCGCCGAGAGAGCGGCGCACGAGCGTCAGCGCCAATATTTCCGCCTCCAGCGTCTCGGCGACATTGCGGCTGAGACCATGACGCAGGAGAGCGACCAGAGCCTGTGCGCGCGGATCGATCCGTCGGCGCTGGCGACGGAAGGCAAAGGGCGGGCCGGGCTGCACCTGCTCCTTCGGCGTAAGCTCTTCGAGCATGGATTCGTCGATCGCCAGATCGATGCAGGCATCGCCGCCCTCGATCGGATGGCTGATCCGATATCCCTGATCGGCATTGAAGAACAGGACCTGATTGGCTTCGGCCACCGTATCGTTGCGGCCGACATGCCGCATGAAGACGCCGCGATAGGGATAGACGAGGCTCGTCCTGTGGGCGCATTCCTCGTCGCTCTTGTGACGGCACTCGCCATTGCAGACGATGTCACGAATGGTGACCATCTTCGTTTTCAGAAGCGGTGCCGTTGAGTACTGCGACATTGCATATTCCGTATCAGACAGGCCAGAACCGACAGTACTTATAACAGCACTTCAGTAACGGCTGTAGACATGAACATCGCTTTCCGTCTGCCCCCTGGAAAGGCCGATATCCTTCAGTTGTTCGTCGGAAAGCTCCATTAACGCATTCCGGTTGCGTCGTTCGTTTACTTTGCGCGCCAGCCAGCGCGCCGACCTGATTGCGGCAAGGAACAGGCCGGGTCGCGTAAGACGCGAAGAGCGAATATTTCGGGCCGGTATCGTGAAATTCGAGCTATGCATGGTAATCCTCCATCCGTGTTTGGATGGAGGCAGTGAACCATCAGCGGCGTTTTCGCGCTGTCAGATTATTTAGCGATCGAGCGCGACGCTTACGCCTTCAGCAGCCACTCGTGCTCGGCGGCATTGTGGAATTTCCAGATCCGCTGCGGGCCGGCCATGACGTTGAGGTAATAGAGGTCATAGCCATGGCAGGCGGCGCAGGGGTGATAGCCTTTCGGCACCAGCGTCACATCGCCGTCCTCGAGCGCCATTGCCTCGTCGAGCGAGCGATCGTCGGTATAGACGCGCTGGAAAGCGAAGCCCTGCGGCGGGTTGAGGCGATGATAATAGGTCTCTTCCAGGAAGCTCTCGTTCGGCAGGTCGTTCTGGTCGTGCTTGTGCGGCGGATAGGAAGAGGTGTGTCCACCAGGCGTAATCACCTCGACGACCAGCAGCGAATGCGCCGAGCTGTCGTCTTCCGGCATGATATTGTTGACGTAGCGCACATTCGTGCCCTTGCCACGCGTCACCTGCGGGTGCGTGCCGGGCGGGATGGCCTTCGCCTGATAGCTGCCGCCGCCGGGTGCGGAGCAGACCGCGAGCTCCAGATCGGTCTCCGCCGTCACCGACCATGTCGATTCCATCGGGATGTAGAGCGCATGCGGGGCGCCTTCGAACGGGTTCATCCGGCCGCCGAGCGTGCCGAAATCCTTGGTGCCGGCAGACGCCTTGCCCTTGCCGGTCACCCAGACGAGGCAGACTTCGCGATCGCCCGTCTCTCCCGAAACGGTCTCGCCCGGCTTCATCCGATGCAGATCGAAGCCGACATAGGTCCAGCCGGCATTTTCCGGGGTGACATGCGTGACGCGGCCATGCGTGCCGGATGGTTTCATCTTGAGATTTGGCATTGGTGTTTTCCTCGTAAGTTGGAAAATTCTCCTCCCCAACCCCTCCCCACAAGGGGGAGGGGCCAACCTGCCGTGCTGTCTCGCCCATATTGCGGCATTCTCTCTTGCAAGGTGGCCGCTGTCTGGTGCGAGGTGGTGCCTCAAGTTAAGTCCCTCCCCTTGTTGGGAGGGGTTGGGGAGGGGTCTTTTTGCTCCCGCTATCCCTTAGGAAAGCCTTCCGTTTCCACGGTATAGCCCGCGGCCGTCATGACGCGCATCAACTCGGCGTGGCCGATCTCGGCCATTTTCTGCGGCGGGGCCTTGCGCGGATCCTGTTCGGCCTCGACGACGAACCAGCCTTTATAACCGTGATCAGCCAGCCGCTGGACGATGGCGGCGAAATCGAGCGAGCCGTCGCCCGGCACCGTGAAGGCGCCAAGTGCCACCGCATCGAGGAAGGACTGGCGGCTGCGGTCCAGCCCATCCACCACCGGCTTGCGGATATCCTTGACGTGAACATGGTTGATGCGGGCGTGGTGGTTTCCGATGGCGCGCAGCACGTCGCCGCCGGCAAAGGCGAGATGCCCGGCATCGAGCAGCAGCGGGATGCCTTCGCCCGAATGGCGCATGAAGGCGTCGAGTTCCGGTTCGGTTTCGACCACGGCGGCCATGTGATGGTGGTAGGAGAGCGGCATGCCCTGCTCGGCGCACCATTCCCCGAACTGGGTGACGCGGCGCGCATAGACCTTCATCTCGTCATCGGAAAGGCGCGGCTTGGTCGCGAGCGGCTTGGAGCGGTCGCCCTGGATCGAGCGGCCCACCTCGCCATAAACGATGCAGGGCGCGGCGACGGCCTTGAACAGTTCGATCATCGGCGCGATGCGGTCCTTGTTGACGGCTAGCTCCTCGTCAACAAGCGTGCCCGAGAACCAACCGCCGCACAGCGTGACGTCGGCGGCGCGCAGAATAGGCAGCATCACCTCGGGATCCTCGGGGAAGCGGCGGCCCTTTTCCATGCCGGTAAAGCCGGCACTGCGTGATTGCCGCAGGCATTCCTCCAGGGACACATCGTCGCTGAGCTCAGGAAGATCATCGTTCCACCACGCGATGGGCGACATGCCGAGTTTGGCCTTCATCAACATTCTCCTTAAAAGCACTGCGGAAGAGCCGGGACGCTCTTCCGAGAAGTCATAGCAATAGATTAACCGATGCGCTGGGCGGCGCGTGCTTCGACATAGCCCTTGCGCGCTTCGTTGACCTCTTCGCGGGGGCTGACCTCAGGCACTGCGACATCCCACCAGTGGCCGCCGGCTTCCGTGGTGATCAGCGGATCGGTGTCGATGACGAAGACCGAGGTGCGGTCGTTCTTCTTCGAGGCGGCGAGCGCCTGCTCCAGTTCCACGATCGAGGCGACCTTGACGGCGATGGCGCCCATGCTTTCGGCATGCGCGCGGAAATCGATCTCCGGCATCACCTCGTGATAGGAGTCCTTCAGCAGATTGTTGAAGTTGGCGCCGCCGGTTCCCATCTGCAATCGGTTGATGCAGCCATAACCGCGATTGTCGAGCACGACGATGTTGAGCTTGAGGCCGAGCATGACCGAGGTGGCGAGCTCGGAATTCATCATCATGTAGGAACCGTCGCCGACCATGACGACGACTTCCCGTTCGGGACGCGCCATCTTGGCGCCGAGCCCGCCGGCGATCTCGTAGCCCATGCAGGAAAAACCGTATTCCATGTGATAGCTGCCCGGCGCTGTCGCCGGCCAGAGCTTGTGCAATTCGCCGGGAAGGCCGCCCGCAGCGCAAAGCACAGTCGTATTCTCGCCGCCGATCGTGCGCGCCACCGCGCCGATCACCTGCGCATCGGAGGGCAGGGCGGCATTGGTCGTCGCCATCGCCCTGGCCGCAGCCTCCATCCAGATCTTTTTCTCTGCCGCTGCCTTCTCGGCGAGTGCTGCCGGCGCCTTCCAGCCCGAAAGTCCGGCCGAAAGCGCCTTCAGCCCTTCGCGGGCGTCAGTCACCAGCGAATGACTGTCGTGCTTCACCGCGTCATAGGCGGCGATATTGAGGCCGATCATCTTCAGGCTGTCATTCTTGAACAGCGCCCAGGAACCGGTGGTGAAATCCTGGCAGCGCGTGCCGACGGCGATGACGAGATCCGTCTCTTCGGCGATCGCATTCGCCGCCGAGGTGCCGGTGACGCCGACCGAACCAAGCGCCAGCGGATGGGTTTCGTTGATCGACGATTTGCCGGCCTGGCTGACAACGACCGGAATGCCGTGGGCCTCGGCAAAGGCGGCAAGCTCCTTCGTCGCCTGCGAATAAAGCACACCGCCGCCGGCAACGATCACCGGCTTCTGCGATGCCTTGATCAGCGCGATGGCATTTGCGAGCTCATCTGCATCCGGTTGCGGCCGGCGGGTCGTCCAGACTTTTTCCTCGAACAGGCTTTCCGGATAATCATAGGCCTCCGCCTGAACGTCCTGGCAGAGCGACAATGTCACCGGACCGCAATCCAAGGGGTCGGTCAGGACCTGCATGGCGCGCTTCAGCGCCGTGATGATCTGCTCGGGCCGGGTGATGCGGTCAAAATAGCGCGAAACCGGACGGAAGGCGTCATTGGCCGAAACCGTGCCGTCGCCGAAATCCTCGATCTGCTGCAGCACCGGATCCGGCGCGCGGTTGGCGAAGACGTCGCCCGGCAGGAAGAGAACGGGAATACGATTGACATGCGCCACGCCGGCGGCCGTCACCATGTTCAGCGCCCCTGGGCCGATCGAGCTGGTGCAGGCCATGAAGCGCGTGCGGAAATTCGCCTTGGCATAGGCGATCGCCGCATGCGCCATGCCCTGTTCGTTGTGGGCGCGATAGGTCGTCAATTCATCGCGCACCTGATAGAGCGCCTCGCCGATGCCGGCGACATTGCCGTGACCGAAGATCGCCCAGACGCCGCCGAAGATCGGCACTTTCTTGCCGTCGACGATCGTCATCTGTACTTTCAGGAAATGCGCGACGGCCTGCGCCATCGTCAACCGTATCGTCTTGCCCATCGAGGCCTCCCGCAATCTTTCTTTTCGCGTTTTCCTCTCCCCAACCCCTCCCCACAAGGGGAGGGACTTAACCTGGGGCACCGCCTCACACCATGAGCAAGCGTCCTTTTAGACGAAACGCTGCGGCGAGAATGCAAAGAGCCCGGCAGGTTAGCCCCGCCCCCTTGTGGGGAGGGGTTGGGGAGGGTCTTAATTCTCAGTGGAGGTCGCGCGTTTTCAGCCACGCCTCTGTCAGTTGCCGGAAGCGGCCGGCCATATCGGCGATCGCTTCCTCGTCGTTCATTTCGCCTGAAAGCCAGGCACGCGCCGGATCGGCAAAGATCGTCCGGCCGACGGCGAAACCCTTCACGGAGGGAGCTGCCAGCGTCGCTTCGAAGCAAGAGATCAGCTCATCGGCGGGCGCCTCGAGCCCCAGGAGCACGATACCGCGGCACCATGGATCATTTTTGGCGATCACCGCATCGATCTTCTTCCAGGCTTCACGGGATGCCTGCGGCTCCAGCTTCCACCAGTCCGGCTTGATGCCGAGCGCATAGAGCTCCTCCAGCGCGGTTGCGATCGTGTCGTCGGTGAGCGGTCCGTTCTTGCCGGCGATGATCTCCACCAGCAGCTCGCGGCCGACCTTGCGGGCGGCCTCGAACAGCGTCCGCAGCTTCTCCTGCTGCTCCGTCTTCAATTCAGCCGGATCATCAGGATGATAGAAGCAGAGGCATTTGATGCAATGACCGAGCGGCCATTCGACGAGCTGCGAGCCGATATCCTGGCTGAATTCGAAGCGCAGCGGCTTCGAGCCTGGCAATTCCACCGGCCGTCCGATCCAGGAGAAATTCTTCGTCGCCGCATCGAAGAAAGCGTCGCGGCCGAAGCGTTCGTCGATCAGCATGCCGTAGCCGTCGCGGCCGTTCGAAACCCGCGCCGCTGCCGCCACCGCCAGCCGCTTGAAGGCGACGATCTTCTCATGGCCGACGCCGAGCTCATCGGCGACGCTGACCAGCTGCGAACGGTGGTCGATCGCCAGCGCCATCAAAAGCGGGATTTCGCCGCGCCGGGTCGATGCCCAGTGGATATGGTTGAGCGCCTCGTCCTTGCGCAGCGCCCGGTGTTTGCTGCCGGTCGTCAGAAAGAAGTCGAGTTCCGCCCAGGTCGGATATTCCGGCGAGCAGAGCAGGCGGGAGACGGCGAAGGCGCCGCAGGCATTGGCCCAGGTGGCGCAGGTCTTCAGCGGCTCGTCGCGCAGGAAGCCGCGCAGGAAGCCGGACATGAAGGCATCGCCGGCGCCGAGCACGTTGAAGACTTCGATCGGGAAACCCTGGCCGATGATGCCGGCTTCTAGATCGTCGGCGATCGGCCCGTCATAGACGATGCAGCCCATGGCGCCGCGCTTCAAGACGATCGTCGCAGGTGACAGGCGGCGGATCTCCTTCAGCGCGCCGAGCACGTCGTCGGCGCCGGAAGCGATCAGGATTTCCTCTTCGGTGCCGACGATGAGGTCGCAGTCCGGCAGCGTCTCCTTCATCTTCGAGGAGACCCGGTCGGATTTCACGTAGCGCTCGAAACCTTCCGCATGGCCCGCAAGACCCCAGAGGTTCGGCCGGTAATCGATGTCGAAGATCACCTTGCGGCCGTTCGCCTTGGCGATGCGAATGGCTTTGCGCTGCGCGGCCTCGGTGTTCGGTCGCGAAAAATGCGTGCCGGAAACAAGAACGGCGCGCGACGATCTGATGAAATCTTCGTCGATATCACCTTCATCGAGCGCCATGTCAGCGCAGTCCGACCGATAGAAGATCATCGGCGACACGCCCTCGGCCTCGACCGCCAGCAGCACCAGCGCCGTCAGCCGCTCCTTGTCGGTGACGATGCCGTCTGTCGCGACACCTTCGCGCGCCGACTGCTCGCGGATGAAACGTCCCATCTGCTCGTCGCCGACGCGAGTGATGAGGCCGGATTTGAGGCCGAGCCGCGCCGTGCCGATGGCGATATTGGCCGGGCAGCCGCCGACGGACTTGGCGAAGGAGCCAATATCCTCAAGCCGCGAACCGATCTGCTGGCCGTAAAGATCGACCGAGGAACGGCCGATGGTGATCACATCAAGCGCCGGCTCCGGCTGTGAACCCGGATTCGATTGTACCATGATGTCCTCCCGCTAGATTTTGCGCGGCTTCCAGTGCCTGCGAATTTTCAATAATGAAACATCGGTTCCGATATTTTGTCAATTCGGAATGTTTATTCCATTTTGCCTTTTACAGGTTTTGACTGCTGACGCTTGCGCCGTCGCTCGGCAATTGCAACCGGCAGTGCCATGGTGAGCGCCATCGAGGCTGAAAGCGAGCGGAAGCCGGCGAAATCGGCTTCCGCCACCTCGAACCAGTGCGTGGCGCAGGCGGCAAGCGGCGAGAAGGCCGAATCGGTGATCGCGATGACGGGGACGCCGCGGTCGGCCAGCTCCTGGCTCTGGCTAAGGCTGTCGGCCGCATAGGGCGAGAAGCTCGCCGCGATCGCTGCATCCTTCGGTGATGCGAACTGCACCATTTCAGGGTCGACGCCGTTCGGCGAGGCGACGATCTGGTGGCGGATGTTAAGCTTGGAAAAAGCGTAGGTCATGTGCGCCGTCAAAGGGTAGGAGCGCCGTTTGGCGATCAGATAGATCGTCTCGGCGCTGGCAAGGATATTCACCGCTTTGGTGAAAGTATCGCTCTGCACCGTCGCCGCCAGCCGGTTGACCGACTGGCTTGCCGCGGCAATGAAACCGGAAAGCAGATTGGCGTCCTCATCGTCGCCGCTCGATTGCTCGAGCGTGACGAGGCGTTCTTCGTAGCTCAGCGTCCGGTCGCGCAATCTTTCGCGAAAGATACTCTGCAGGTCGGAAAAACCTCCGTAACCCAGATGATGCGCCAGGCGCACCAGCGTCGACGGCTGGACGTCGGAGGCGGCCGCGATGCTCGCCGTCGTTCCGAAGGCAATCTCGTCGGGGTTGCCGAGAGCGAAGGCGGCGACCTGCGCCAGCCGCTTCGGCATGCTCGCCTTGCGCTCGATGATTGTGCTGCGCAGGCTTTCGAAATCGCGCGGCACGCGCGCGTGCCTCTGGGGATCGTTATCCATGCTTGCGGCTCACGAGATGAAACAAACATTCCATATTATCGAGCATAAACGATTTCAAACGACACGCCTAATTGTTTTTAATCTCCTGTAATTGAAGGATTTTAGGCAATCTTTTCAGGGAAGGACGCAGAAATGCTTGTAAGCAGGTCCCTTGTCAAAATGATCCAAATATTCCAAAAATCGGCGCGCAACTCTGGAGGAGACGGAAATGAAGCCACTCGGCATCGGTTTGATCGGCACCGGCTATATGGGCAAGTGTCATGCGCTGGCGTGGAACGCGGTAAAGACGGTGTTCGGCGATGTCGAGCGTCCGCGTCTCGTGCATTTGGCCGAAGCCAATGCCGGACTTGCTGAGGCGCGTGCCGGTGAATTCGGTTTCGAGAAGGCGACGGCCGACTGGCGGACGCTGATTGCCGACCCCGAGGTCGACGTCGTCTCCGTCACCACGCCCAATCAGTTCCACGCCGAGATGGCGATTGCAGCCCTTGCGGCCGGCAAGCATGTCTGGTGCGAAAAACCGATGGCGCCGTCCTATGCCGATGCCGAGCGCATGCTGGAAACGGCGAGAAGATCAGGCAAGGTTGCCGCCCTTGGCTATAATTACATCCAGAATCCCGTCATGCGGCATATCAGGACGCTGATTGGCGAGGGCGCCATCGGCACGGTCAACCACATCCGCGTCGAGATGGACGAGGATTTCATGGCCGATCCGGATGTCTTCTTCTATTGGAAGAGCGAGCTTTCCGCCGGCTACGGCGCGCTCGACGATTTCGCCGTGCACCCGCTGTCGCTGCTCTGGTATCTTTTCGGTCATGTCGAGGCCGTCATAACGGATATGGTCAAACCCTATGCCGACCGCCCGCTGAGCGAGGGCGGTCGCCGTGCCGTCGAAAACCACGATGGCGCCAACGTGCTGATGCGACTTGGCGGCGGCATCTCCGCCGTGTTGATGGCGAATCGCGCCGCCTGGGGTCGCAAGGGCCGCATTGCGCTGCAGATTTATGGTTCGAGAGGCTCGATCGTCTACGACCAGGAGCGGATGAACGAATTCGACCTCTATCAGGCCGACGGCCGTGGCTCCGAGCAGGGCTTCCGCAAGATACTGGCGGCCCCCGCCCATCAGCCCTATGATCGGTTTATCCCGGCACCGGGCCACGGCCTCGGCTTCAACGATCTGAAGATCATCGAATGCCGTGAGCTGATCCGGGCAATATCAGGCGAGCCGTCGTCGATCGTGACATTCGAAGACGGTCTCAGGATAGAGAAGTCGGTGCATGCCATGGCACAGTCCTTCCACGAGCGCCGCTGGATCGAGATCGGCTGAATGTAAGAGGCCGCTTTCCGTTGACGGGGCGTGGGGTAGGGAATAGGCCTTGGCGTGGGCGTCGGGCGCAGCTTCAGGAGTGAGATCGTGACGGATAGACTGGTGATCATCGGCGCGGGACAGGCCGGTTTCGCATTGGCAGCCAAGCTGCGTGCGTTGAAGGATACGCGCCCGATCACGCTCATCGGCGCAGAGGACGTCGCTCCCTATCAGCGCCCGCCGCTTTCGAAGAAATACCTGCTCGGCGAAATGGCTTTCGACCGCCTGCTGTTTCGCGACCAGCACTGGTATGCGGACAATGACGTCGACCTTCGCCTTTCGACCTGGGCCGAGCAAATCAAGCCGGACAGCAAGCAGGTTCTGCTGCAGGACGGCTCCGTTCTTGATTACGGCACGCTGGCGCTCGCCACCGGCTCGACGCCGCGCCGGCTGCCGGCCGCAATCGGCGGCGATCTCGAAGGCGTCTATGTCGCCCGCGACAAGCGCGATGCCGACCTGCTCGCTGACGAGATGCGCCCCGGTCGCCGCGTCCTCATCATCGGTGGCGGTTATATCGGTCTCGAGGCGGCGGCCGTTGCCCGCCATCGCGGCCTGGAAGTCACCGTCATTGAGATGGCCGACCGCATCCTGCAGCGCGTCGCGGCGAAGGAGACCGCCGACATCATGCGCGTGATCCACGAGGCCCATGACGTGGTGATCCGCGAGAAGACCGGACTCAAGCATCTGATCGGCAAGGATGGCCGCGTCACCGGCGCCGCGCTTTCCGACGGATCGGTCATCGATATCGATTTCGCCGTCGTCGGCATCGGCGTCGCCCCGAACGATCAGCTTGCCAAGGAAGCCGGCCTCGAAGTTGCCAACGGCATTGTCGTCGACGAATTCGCCCGCACCTCCGATCCGGCGATCTTTGCGGCTGGCGATTGCGCCGCACTTCTCTGGCAGGGTGGACGCATCAGGCTCGAATCGGTGCAGAACGCCGTCGACCAGGCCGAAGCGGCGGCAGCCGTCATCGCCGGCGGCAGCGAGCCCTATGATCCGAAGCCGTGGTTCTGGTCCGACCAGTATGACGTCAAGCTGCAGATCGCCGGCTTCAATCTTGGTTATGACGAGACACTGCTACGCCCCGGCGCCCGCGAAGGCGCCCATTCGGTCTGGTACTTCAGGGAAGGCCGGCTGATTGCCGTCGATGCGATCAACGACGCAAAGGCCTATGTGACCGGCAAAAAACTGCTGGAATCCGGGACCAATCCCGATAAATCGATTCTCGCCGACCCTTCTGCCGACCTCAAGAGCCTGCTCGGCTGAGATCGGCTTCTTCATCGAAGAGAACGAAGCGCGATCAAATCCGCGGATTTCGCCAGGAAATGCGGTTTGTTTGCGCAACCGGCTGAATTGCAGCTCGCTGCATTTCTTCTGGTGAAAACTCAAAAAACCCTTGCATTCACAGACCGGTCACCATAGTTAGGCCGCACCGGAGAGGTGGCCGAGTGGTCGAAGGCGCTCCCCTGCTAAGGGAGTATACGTCAAAAGCGTATCGTGGGTTCGAATCCCATCTTCTCCGCCATCCCCGATTTCCTGAGCACGCGTCGATCACTAGTTTCTGGCAGGGAATCATGTTCGCTTAGTCGGCTAGGCCGGGCGGCGAAACAATCTCTCTGCCCCAAGCGAGAGAATCGCCTGCGGGAATCACCTCCCGCGCTCAAGCCGCCAGCAAGGGGCGAAACGAATCGGTGCACGTCCGGTTACGCTTCCGGCAATCATGAATCCCCCGCAAGAGCCGCATTTCGTCAAAAAAGTGTCACGAACGTGTCGGCAAGCGCATGTCCAATTCTTTGCTGGCCTGACCTAAGCCTCCGCAAAATCAGGGTTTTCTTAACAAAACATAAAGGAAATCGAGGCCGGTTGCCCAACTTGTGTCCTTTCAGCAACAGAATGTCGGGAAGGCTCGCTCAAATCCGCCATCCGAGTAAGTTGGTGATTGCGTGACGGCTTCCGTCTTGTATTTTCAATCTCGGAAGCAAGGGCGACTGATCGTCCACTTCTTGAAACACGGGGATGGGGCAGGGAACGCTGCTCAGCGAAAGATCCCAAACCCGATCGAAACTTTGAATTGGAGGTCATTTATGAACATCAAGAGCCTTCTTCTCGGCTCCGCTGCTGCTCTCGCAGTAGTTTCCGGTGCTCAGGCTGCTGACGCTATCGTTGCTGCCGAGCCGGAACCGGTTGAATATGTTCGCGTCTGCGACGCTTACGGCACCGGCTACTTCTACATCCCGGGCACTGAAACCTGCCTCAAGATCGAAGGTTACATCCGTTTCCAGGTTGATATTGGTGACCAGCCGCTCAACCAGTCGGCTTCTAACGACTCCGATTGGGATGCAAGAACTCGCGGCCAGGTTCAGTTCACGGCCAAGAGCGACACCGAATATGGTCCGCTGACCGGCGTCATCGTCATGCAGTTCAATGCTGACAACTCCTCTGAACAGGAAGCCATCCTCGACTCCGCTTACCTCGACATCGCCGGCTTCCGCGCTGGTCTGTTCTACAGCTGGTGGGACGATGGTCTCTCTGGCGAAACCGACGACATCGGCTCGCCGGTCACGCTGCATAACTCCATCCGTTATCAGTATGAAACCGACGCCTTCTACGCTGGTATCAGCGTCGACGAACTCGAAGACGGCTTCTACAAGACGGACGAAGAGCCGAACAACGTCGGCGTTGCAGTCGGTCTCGGCGGCAAGGCTGGTGCGTTCAGCTACCAGATCACTGCCGGCTACGACGTCGACAACGAAGACGGTGCTATCCGCGCAATGGGTACGGTTGACATCGGTCCCGGTACGCTCGGCCTCGCTGCCGTATACGCTACTGGCCCGAGCTCCTACTACACCAAGGCTGAATGGGTTGTTGCTGCCGAATACGCTATCAAGGCAACCGACAAGCTCAAGATCACTCCTGGTGTTCAGTACTACAGCAACTACTACGTTGCCGGCGACGACTTCAGCGACGACGAAGCTTGGAAGGTTGGTCTGACGGTCGATTACCAGATCGTTGACAACTTCTACGCCAAGGCTTCGGTTCAGTACCTCGATCCGGAAAATGATGACGATCAGACGGCTGGCTACTTCCGCCTGCAACGTTCGTTCTAATCTGATCTGACTTCGGTCAATCAGGAAAGCCCGGCTCTCGAGCCGGGCTTTTTGTATTTGGACGAATGGCCGATTGTGCCAGCTGACCAATTTCGTGAGGTTATCGGCAGGTGTCGAGAAAAGCTCGAATTGTCGTAGGGATATCGCCGAGATGCAGGAGCGGGGCGTGTCCTTGTCCTTCGGCAGAATGAAGGATCAGCCGCGAATGCCGCCGTGCCATTTCGCCGGTGGTTTCCTGTGAAAGCAGCGACGTGTTTTCACCGCGGATCAGCAAGAGCGGCAACCGGCTCAGGCTTTCGAATTGCCCCCAGAGATCAGGCAGCGGCTGGCTGAAATCGATCGATTTCAGTGCCTCTGCGATCGCCGGATCGAAGTCGGCGACCGGCCTTCCACCGATATCGCGATAAAGGGCAAGCGCCATCTCGCGCCAGTCTTCCTCTGCAAGCGCGGCAAACGACGCACCATGATTTTCCTTCAATATATCGGCCGCCTCGTTCCAGTCCGCCGGTTTCCTGCCGCCGTTGAGGTAATCGCGGATCCGCGCCAGCCCCTCAGCCTCGAGCACAGGCCCGATGTCGTTGAGGATGACGGCTTCGAGAAGATCCGGCCGTGTCGCGGCGATCAGATGCAGGATCAACCCGCCCCGCGACGTGCCGACGAAGATCGCCCGCTCGATGCCGAACGTCGCGCAGGCGGCAAGGACGTCGCCGGCCTCGATGGCGAGATTGTAGTTCGCCTTGTTGTCGTCCCATGCCGAGTTTCCCCGTCCGCGCGAATCGAGCGCGATCACCCTGCGCGGCACTGTTGTGTCCCGGGAGAGAAGCAGTGCAAGCGGATGAAAATCGCGCGTATTGCGGGTCAGGCCGGGCAGGCAGATCACCGGCAGCCGTCCGGCGGTTGCCGCCTGGTCGGGTCGGTAGTCGCGGGCATAAAGCCTCAACCCATCAGAAGAAGTGTAGAATCTTTCCTGGAAACCGCCTGCATCCGTATCCGGCATCGCATCCCTCGAGATCTGTTTGATCCCGAAGATGTAGCTTGCTTTTCAAGCCGCGCCAAATGGCTTCAGGAGGCGCTGCGTCCGCCGATCAGGTCGCGCTCGATATCGGTGGGCTGGCCGAGACGAGCTTTATAAACTTCATAATTCTCCATCACCCGCTGCACGTAGTTGCGCGTTTCGGGGAAGGGGATGCGCTCGATCCAGTCGACGATCTCGTCGATCGGCCTGCCGCGCGGATCGCCGTAGCGGCCGATCCATTCCGGCACCCGCTTCGGCCCGGCATTATAGGCAATGAAGGTGAGGATATAGGAGCCGCCGAAGGCGTCGATCTGCTCGCCGAGATAATGGGCACCGAGTGTCGCGTTATAGCCGGCATCGGCCGTCAGCTTGTCCTTGGAGAAGGCGATGTTGTGGCGCTTGGCCACCGCCTGGGCTGTTCCCGGCAGAAGCTGCAGCAGGCCGCGCGCGTTTGCCGCCGAAACGGCGGCCGGGTTGAAGGCGCTTTCCTGCCGGGCGATGGCATAGGCGAGCGCCTTGCCGGAGCCTGTTATATTGGCGCTCGGCGGGATCACGCCGACCGGAAAGGCAAGCGCTGCGACATCGATGCCGCGTCCATAGGCGATCTTTCCGATCTGCAGCGAGAGATGATGATCGCCGGATTGCTCGGCCCGTGCCGCAAGGACAGCCAATTCACCGGGGCTTTGCAGTTGATCGGCGAGCGCGAGATAGAGAATGGCGGCCCGCCATCCATGGCCGGCGGCCTCCAGCCGGGTGATCGCCTGCACGGCTTCGCGTGCCTGGAAGCGCTGCCGGTCGGCCGTGCTCGGTGCGGGATAGGTGACATTAAGCGTCTTTCGCCCCAGTCTTTCGGCCGCGAGTTGTCCATAGAAGGTGCCGGGAAAATTCGCGGCCTTCGCATAGAATTCGCTGGATTTGCCGGGGCCTCCGGCCTCCGCTGCTCGTCCCAGCCAATACCAGGCGCGTGAAACCGAGATCGGTCCGTTTGATGTCTGGAGAATCTTGCGGAAATGTCTTTCCGCCGTTGCCGGATCCTGGAGGCCGCGAAGCGCGTACCATCCGGCATGGAATTCAGCCTCGACGATATCCGTCGGGCTCGTTGCGGCGTAGTTTGCGACGATGCGATAGGCAGGCTTGAACTGTCCCTGGTCGACGAGACCACGGCTGATGATGCGCTGCTCGTTCCACCATTCGCCGGAATTGACGAGTTCGCTGCGCTCGGGTGGCATCTGCTCCAGAAGCACAGCCGCTTCGGCATATTTGTCTTGCTTGCGCAGAAATTCGATCCGCGCAAACAGCAGGCCGGCATCGCCGCGCCATTTCGCATCGACGGCGTTGAGCAGCGCGCCGGCGTTGCCGGCTTTGGCGTCGACGGCAGCCCAGGCCGTGTAGAGCGACTGCGCCTGGCCCATGTCTCCGAAGCGCTTGGCCTGCGCCACCCGGCCGCGATACATCAGATAGTCCATCCGCGCCTTATGGTCGGCGGGCGTCAACAGCGCGGAAAACTCGATGAGGATCTTGTCCTCGGTCGCCTTGTCGAGAGCCTCTCCGCGCCAGACCTTACGGATATATTTTGCCGCCTGCGCCTGCTTGCCTGACGCAACCAGCGCCCGGCCGAGGATGACGGCGCCCTGCATCGTCTCGGGCGCGGTATCGCCGAAGGCGGCAAGCACGGCGGAAGGGGCGGGATTTTCGTCATAGATCGCGCGTTCGGAATAGGCGCGCAGCCGCGAAAGACCCGGCCAGCTCTTGAGCTCTTGCGCGGCGCTGGCGATTTCAAAAGAAGGAACACCCTTCAATCCGGAAACAGCGATCGCCCAGGTGAGGATATGGCGATCAAGCGTCCCGTCGCGCATGCCGTTGCGGATCGAAAGTGCCAGCTGCGGATCCTTGTCGGAAAGCGCGTCGAGGCCGGCTTTCAGGTCGCCGTTGACGGGCGCGATGGCCGGATTGCGCGGAATGGCGCCTGTCGTGATCGATTCCGGTATGGCTGTCTGGGGAATAAAGCCGAGTGGCTTGACGGCAGGCATGGGAGTGCTCTCGTCGGGAAGCGGCGACGCAACACTGCTCCACGCGGCGGCAATCAAGCCGAAGGCGGACAGAATCAGGACAGCTTTCTTCATCCGGGATCTCGCAACGAAAACACGCCCTGCCATTTGGCTAGAGGCATCTTAACGAAACCTTACCGTACCAGGTAAAATTCATTCACATCTGCTATCGGAATTTGCCCTAAACCGAACTCTGCGCGCTTGTCGCGATGATTTCGGCGCTCTATGGTGCGCAACTCTTATTCATGGAATGCGGCCGAAGCAAGGATTTGGTCGTGAGGAGCTTTGCATGTTCAATGGGTCCATTCCCGCCCTCGTCACCCCCTTCACGGATGCCGGATTGATCGACGAAGACAGCTTCGCCGCTCATGTCGACTGGCAGATCAAGGAGGGCAGCGGTGGTCTCGTTCCGGTCGGCACGACAGGCGAATCTCCAACGCTGTCGCATGCCGAGCACAAACGGGTCGTGGAACTCTGCATCGAAGTTGCCGCAAAACGCGTTCCCGTCATGGCCGGCGCCGGCTCGAACAATACGCGTGAGGCGATCGAGCTTGCCCAGCATGCCGAAAAGGTCGGTGCAAACGCCGTTCTGGTCGTCACCCCCTATTACAACAAGCCGACGCAGAAGGGTTTGATCGCCCATTTTTCGGCGATCGCCGAGGCCGTCGATCTGCCGATCTATATCTATAACATCCCCGGCCGCTCGGTGGTCGACATGACACCGGAAACGATGGGTGCGCTCGCCAAGGCGCATAGGAATATCGTCGGCGTCAAGGATGCGACGGGCAAGATCGAGCGCGTCTCCGAACAGCGCATCAGCTGCGGCGCGGGTTTCAGGCAGCTGTCCGGCGAAGATGCGACGGCGCTCGGCTTCAACGCCCATGGCGGTGTCGGCTGTATTTCGGTAACGGCCAATGTCGCCCCGCGTCTCTGTGCCGACTTCCAGGCGGCGATGCTGGCCGGCGACTATGCCCGCGCTCTGGAATATCAGGACCGGCTGATGCCGCTGCACAAGGCGATCTTCCTTGAGCCTGGTCTTTGCGGCGCCAAATACGGGCTTTCCAGACTTGGCCGGATGAGCCGCAACGTCCGCTCGCCGCTGCTTTCGACGCTGGAGCCGGCAACGGAATCGGCGATCGACGCCGCTATGCGTCATGCGGGCCTGTTGAACTGACGAGACCGGTCGTCTTCACAAGGCCGGGTCTCTCCCTTACATAAGGGCAAGGAATAAGGGTGCGGCTCTTCGCGCCCTAAAAAAATAATTGGAATATCGTCATGGCCCCCAAAGGCAGCCAGCGTGTGGTGAACAAGGTCGTGGCCGAAAACCGCAAGGCCCGCTTCAACTACGAGATCATCGATACTTACGAGGCCGGCCTCGTGCTGGTGGGCACGGAGGTCAAATCGCTGCGCGAAGGCAAGGCCAATATCGCCGAATCCTACGCTTCGGATGAGGGCGGCGAGATCTGGCTGATCAATTCCTACCTGCCGGAATATCTGCAGGCCAACCGCTTCAACCACGAACCGCGCCGACGCCGCAAGCTTCTGCTGTCGGGTCGGGAAATCCATCGCCTGCGCTCTGCCATCAACCGCGAAGGCATGACGCTGATCCCGCTGAAGATCTATTTCAACGATCGCGGTCGGGCGAAGATGGAACTGGCGCTCGCCAAGGGTAAGAAACTGCACGATAAGCGCGAATCGGAGAAGGAACGCGATTGGAACCGGCAGAAGAGCCGCCTGCTGAAGGATAGAGGCTGACCACGACACCGTGGCTGACGATCACCAGTGCAATCCGCCCTTATCGCTAGACTTCGAGACGCCCGACGAGATCAGTCTTCGAAATCGCTGGCCGGGGCGACTTCGGCCGGGCGCGGCGCCCGCTCGGAGGGATCGCGACCGATTTCAGCCTTCAGAGACAAGAGATCGATGAAATGATCGGCCTGACGGCGCAGGTCGTCGGCAATCATCGGCGGCTGGGTCGCCATGGTTGAGATCACCGAAACCTTGCGGCCTCTGCGCTGCAATGCCTCGACCAGGTTCGTGAAATCGCCGTCGCCCGAGAAGATGACGAGATGATCGACCGTTTCGGACTGTTCCATGGCGTCGATCGCAAGCTCGATGTCCATGTTGCCTTTGATCTTTCGGCGCCCCATGGAATCCGTGAATTCCTTAGCGGGCTTGGTGACCACTTTGTAGCCGTTATAGTCGAGCCAGTCGATCAGCGGCCGGATCGACGAATATTCCTGATCCTCGATCAGAGCGGTATAATAATACGCGCGCAGCAGATATCCGCGTTTCTGGAATGCTTTCAGGAGCTTGCGGTAATCAATGTCAAAGCCGAGGCTCTTGGACGCAGCGTAGAGATTGGCGCCGTCAATGAAGAGTGCAATTTTTTCGCGTGGGTCAAACATCGCTTACCAATCCAATGAGAGCAATCGAAATCCGCATGGACAAAACTTGAATAAAAACAATATCTTGTGTTTCGATTTCGATCTGATCCTTACTTTATGAATTATTCATATATGAAAGATTTAGGGCACGATTCGACATATTCCAAGCAACCTTCGGTGGAATTATGACATTCTCCATGGAAATCTAGCTCAGCCGCGGATAAAGACGAGGGGAGCCGGAATGAAAAACTTGTATTTGCCCGGTTTTAATTGTATCGGGCGTGCTAATCCCGAAATGACGACCGTAAAGGACAGGCAATGGCCCGTGTCACAGTTGAAGATTGCATCGACAAGGTGGAGAACCGCTTCGAGCTGGTTCTGCTCGCCAGCCACCGCGCCCGGCTGATTTCCCAAGGTGCCTCGATCACCATCGATCGCGACAACGACAAGAATCCTGTCGTGGCCCTGCGCGAAATTGCCGACGAGACGCTTTCGCCCGACGACCTCAAGGAAGATCTGATTCATTCGCTGCAGAAGCATGTCGAAGTCGACGAGCCCGAGCCCGATCCGGCAAGCATGATCGCCGCCGGCGGTGCCACTGCGGCCGACAGCGAAGAGCAGGACGACGTGCCGGAGACGATCACTTTCGACCAGATGTCGGAAGAAGAGCTGCTTGCCGGCATCGAAGGCCTCGTGCCGCCGGAAAAGAGCGACGACTACTAAGCGCGCAGGCGGGATCTCCGGTCGCATCGGTTAGATGCAGCCCGGAAAAAGCTGCATGCGACGCAAAAGAGCGACGATTACCAATCGTCAATCTTGCACCTTTATTGCTTAGGCATATTATTGCCCATGTGTGCGCCAATCGTTGATTGGCGCGCTTTTATTTTCATCGGAGTGGCTTTGGAATGATGCGGCAGTACGAGCTCGTGGAGCGGGTTCAGCAATACAAGCCCGATGCCAACGAAGCACTGCTGAACAAAGCCTATGTTTACGCCATGCAGAAGCATGGCCAGCAAAAGCGCGCGAGCGGCGATCCCTATATTTCCCATCCGCTCGAGGTCGCCGCCATCCTCACCGACATGCACCTCGATGAATCGACGATCGCGGTCGCCCTTCTGCATGATACGATCGAGGATACGACGGCGACGCGCGCCGAGATCGACGAACTCTTCGGCGAGGATATCGGTCGCCTGGTCGAGGGGCTGACGAAGATCAAGAAGCTCGATCTCGTCACCAAGAAGGCCAAGCAGGCGGAAAACCTACGCAAGCTGCTGCTCGCCATTTCCGACGATGTGCGCGTGCTGCTCGTCAAGCTTGCCGATCGCCTGCACAATATGCGCACCCTCGATCACATGACGGCCGACAAGCGGGCCCGCATCTCCGAGGAGACGATGGAGATCTATGCACCGCTCGCCGGCCGCATGGGCATGCAGGACATGCGCGAGGAACTCGAGGAGCTGTCCTTCCGGCATATGAACCCGGAAGCCTACGAGACCGTCACCAAAAGGCTGGAGGAGCTTTCGAAGCGCAACGAGGGCATCGTCAAGAAGATCGAGGCCGAACTGCGCGACCTTCTGGTCGCAAGCGGCCTGACCAGCGCCTATGTCAAGGGCCGGCAGAAGAAGCCGTATTCGGTCTTCCGCAAGATGCAGTCGAAGTCGCTTTCCTTCGAACAGCTTTCCGATGTCTATGGCTTCCGCCTGATCGTCGAGGACATCCCGTCCTGTTACCGGGCACTCGGCATCGTCCACACGCGCTGGCGCGTCGTGCCCGGCCGCTTCAAGGACTATATCTCGACGCCGAAGCAGAACGATTACCGTTCGCTGCACACCACTATCGTCGGCCCCTCGAGCCAGCG
The DNA here is from genome assembly GCF_037002925.1 of Rhizobium aouanii. Taxonomy (NCBI): domain Bacteria; kingdom Pseudomonadati; phylum Pseudomonadota; class Alphaproteobacteria; order Hyphomicrobiales; family Rhizobiaceae; genus Rhizobium; species Rhizobium aouanii. Next base: position 95,913 of record NZ_JBAMYD010000012.1, on the reverse strand, counting down.
CATCGAACTGCAGATCCGCACCAAGCGCATGCACGAAATCGCCGAATTCGGCATCGCCGCCCACACGCTCTATAAGGACGGCGCCACCAATGCCGATGGCGACATCCTTTCCCGCGAATCCAATGCCTATTCCTGGCTGCGTCATACGATCGAGGCGCTCGCCGAAGGCGACAGCCCGGAAGAATTCCTCGAACACACCAAGCTCGAGCTCTTCCAGGACCAGGTCTTCTGCTTCACGCCGAAGGGCAAGCTGATCGCCCTGCCGCGCGGCGCCACCCCGATCGATTTCGCCTATGCGGTGCACACCAATATCGGTGACACCACGGTGGGCGCCAAGATCAACGGCCGCATCATGCCGCTGGTGACGCGGCTTGCAAATGGCGACGAGGTCGACATCATCCGCTCCGGCGTGCAGGTTCCGCCCGCCGCCTGGGAGGAGATCGTCGTGACCGGCAAGGCGCGCGCCGCCATCCGCCGCGCCACCCGCATGGCGATCCGCAAGCAATATGCCGGCCTCGGCCACCGCATTCTCGAGCGCACCTTCAACAGGGCCGGCAAGATCTTCTCGCGCGAGGCGATGAAGCCGGCGCTGCACCGCCTCGGCCAGAAGGATGTCGAGGATGCGATCGCCGCCGTCGGTCGCGGCGAGATGTCCTCGCTCGACGTGCTGCGCGCCGTCTATCCCGATCATCAGGACGAGCGCGTCACAGTCAAGCCGTCGGGCGACGACGGCTGGTTCAATGTCCGCAGCGCCGCCGGCATGATCTTCAAGATCCCCGGCAAGACCAAGGCAGGGCACGATGGCGGCCATTCGGAAATCGACGCCGATGCCGATATCGGGCCGATCCGCGGCCTGTCCGGCAATGTCGACGTCAAGTTCGCGCCGACCGGCGCAGTGCCCGGCGATCGCATCGTCGGCATCATGGACCAGGGCAACGGCATCACCATCTATCCGATCCAGTCGCCGAGCCTGCAGCGTTTCGACGATCAGCCCGACCGTTGGATCGACGTGCGCTGGGACCTCGACGAAGCCAATAAGTCGCGTTTCATGGCGCGTATCATGGTGAATGGGTTGAACGAACCCGGCACGCTTGCCAAGGTCGCTCAGACGGTCGCAGGCCTCGACGTCAATATCCGCTTGCTGAACACGGTGCGGGTGGCGGCCGATTTCACCGAAATGATGCTCGAGGTCGAGGTCTGGGACCTGCGTCAGCTCAACCAGCTGCTCGCCCAGATGAAGGAACTGGATTGCATCGCCACGGTCCGGCGCCTCTACGAGTAAGCTTTTGTTAAGCCGCCCCAGAAGGTTGGCCGAAAAATTGCACATTTTATAATCGGAGCGGCGCATCAAAGGGGCAAGTGATGCGCTGAGCGCATGGCTGTGTCCATGTTGCGGCGGTGGTAATTAACCTTTTTCGGGCCTATCTTCTGGTCATCGAAACATAAACAGAAGATGAGACAAGATAATGTTCGACCCTATCAAGAAATTCGCTCGCGCCTTTCGTGCTCCGACCACGCAGGAACGTGAAATGGCGTATTTGAATGGCTCGCTCGATCGTATCGATCTCGAGTTTCGTCAGCGCCAGGTCGATCGCGGTCTGTTCCGCAATCGCTAATTACTCAACTTTATACTTGAGGTAAGTGAGGGACGTTATGCATAACGGGCGCCCCTCGGCATGAAGAAGCTCCTCTTCGCAGCGAGAACTGAGGCGCGGTTTTTCGAGCGGTATCATTTGCCGCTCTTGTCATGGTGGTGTGCGCTGCACTAAATACCGGCCATGTTGTTTCGCCGTCGCAAGCCTGCGGGATTCAAGGAAAAGATGCGGGAGCTTTTATGGCCTCGCAAAGGTTTCCTTCGCCCGATCCGTTACCTGACAATGCGCGTCCTGCGCCTGAGCGCTACGCCGCATGCGGTTGCCGCCGGCGTCGCTGCGGGTGTCTTCGTCTCGTGGACGCCGTTCATCGGCGTGCATTTCGTCATGGCTTTCGTCATCACCTATTTCCTCTCCGGCAGCATGGTGGCCGCCGCCCTCGGCTGCGCCGCTTTTGGCAATCCGCTGACCTATCCCTTCATCTGGGGCATCACCTGGGAAATCGGGCATCTGCTGTTGAGCCGCGAGGATCAACTGGCCGGTCAGACGGTGGATCTCGCCGCCCTTTTTCACAAGCTGAACTTCACCGAATTATGGAAGCCGGTGCTGGAGCCGATGCTGGTCGGCGCTATCCCGCCGGCGATCGTCACCTCCGTTGCGCTCTATGCGCTGACGTTCTACACCGTCAGGAGTTTTCAGATGCGCCGCCATATACGGCTGATGGAGCGGGCGCGCCTGCGTCTTGCCGTTCCAGCCGGCGACATGCCGAGCATATGAACCCGATCAAGAATTCTTAAGCGACGGAAGGGTCCGGCATGATCATCGGCATTGGCAGCGATCTGATCGACATTCGCCGTGTCGAGAAATCTATCGAGCGTTTCGGCGAGCGCTTCACCCATCGCTGCTTCACCGAGATCGAGCGCGCACGTTCCGACCGCCGGGAAAACCGTGCCGCATCCTATGCCAAGCGTTTTGCCGCCAAGGAGGCCTGTTCCAAGGCGCTCGGCACAGGCATAGCGCAGGGCGTCTTCTGGAAGGACATGGGCGTCGTCAACCTGCCGAGCGGCAAGCCGACCATGCTTTTATCAGGCGGTGCCGCCCTTATCCTCGAAGCGCTCCTGCCCGTGGGCCACAGGCCCGCCATTCATTTGACAATAACCGATGATTATCCCTTGGCGCAGGCCTTCGTCATTATCGAGGCGTTGCCCGAGAGCCTCTGATCGCGACCTCGGGCGCTGTTGATCGCGACCTCGGGCGCTGTTGATCGCGACCTCTCGTCGCTTTTGATGTCGTCGCCATTGCCGCAATCGGCCGAAGCCGCTAGAGAGAACGACAGAAAGAATTGCGCCCGCCGCGGCGTCTTGAAGGAATAAGACTGCGTGTCCGAAAAAGTCGAAGCCAAGCCGAATGCCCTCTGGGAAAATATCAAAGTCATCATCCAGGCGCTGATTTTGGCGATGGTGATCCGAACGGTGCTGTTCCAGCCCTTTACCATTCCGTCCGGTTCGATGATGCCGACGCTGCTGGTCGGCGATTACATCTTCGTTAACAAGTTCGCTTACGGCTATTCGAAATATTCGCTGCCCTTCTCGCCGGATGTCTTCAGCGGCCGCCTGCTCGGCGCCGATCCGAAGCGTGGCGACATCGTCGTCTTCCGTTTCCCGCCGAACCCCGACATCGATTACATCAAGCGCTGCATCGGCCTGCCGGGCGACCATATCCAGGTTACCGACGGCGTGCTCTACGTCAACGGCAAGCCGGTTCCGAAGGTGGCGGACGGTGCGTTCACTTCGGATTACAAGCTTGATCCGGGCGAGGATGTGCCGGTATTCCGCGAAACGCTCGATAATGGCAAGACTTACGACACGCTCGATCAGTCTCCGGTGTCGCGTGGTGATAACACCCGTGAATTCATCGTGCCGGAAGGCCATTATTTCATGATGGGCGATAATCGCGACAACTCGCTCGACAGTCGCTTCGACGTCGGCTTCGTGCCTGCCGAAAATCTTGTCGGCCGCGCCAGCGTCATCTTCTTCTCGCTCGGCAACGACACCTCCTTCCGCGAAATCTGGAAGTGGCCGACGAACATGCGTTGGGACCGCCTCTTCAAGGTTGTTGAATGAGCAAGGCGCAGACGCTTTCTGCGGCGGACCGCGCAAAGCTTGAAGGCCTGATCGGTCATGACTTTTCTGAAAAGGAACGCCTGGATCGGGCGCTGACCCATGCCAGCGCCCGCACCGAAAAGGGCAGCAATTACGAACGGCTGGAATTCCTCGGCGACAGGGTCCTCGGGCTCTGCATCGCCGAGCTTCTGTTCCGCACCTTCGGCACGGCAGGAGAAGGCGAGCTCTCGGTTCGCCTCAACCAGCTCGTCAGCGCCGAAACCTGTGCTGCGGTCGCCGACGAGCTCAATCTTCACCTCTATATCCGCACCGGCGCCGATGTGAAGAAATTGACCGGCAAGCGCATGATGAATGTGCGCGCCGACGTCGTCGAAAGCCTGATCGCCGCCATCTATCTCGACGGTGGCCTGGAAGTCGCCCGCCGGTTCATTCTGCGTTACTGGCAGGGCAGGGCGGTGCGGGCCGATGGCGCCAAGCGCGACGCCAAGACCGAGCTGCAGGAATGGTCGCACGCGAAATTCGGCGTCACGCCGATCTACCGGGTTGATGAACGCAGCGGACCGGATCATGATCCTCGTTTCAAGGTGACGGTGGAAGTTGCTGGCATTAAGCCCGAAACCGGCGTAGAGCGGTCGAAGCGTGCCGCCGAACAGGTGGCGGCAACGAAGATGCTCGAGCGCGAAGGCATTTGGCAGCAATCGCCTGGCGGAAACTGACGGGACAATGACACAAGAAGAAGAGATCGCGGCCGAAGCTGCCGCAGAAATCAATGGCCCGACGCATTCGGGCTTCGTCGCGCTGATCGGGCCGACCAATGCCGGCAAGTCGACGCTGGTCAACCGCCTCGTCGGCGCAAAGGTCTCGATCGTCAGCCATAAGGTGCAGACGACGCGCGCCATCGTCCGCGGCATCGCGATCCATGACAACGCCCAAATCGTCTTCATGGATACGCCTGGTATCTTCAAGCCGCGCCGCCGGCTTGACCGCGCCATGGTGACCTCGGCCTGGGGCGGTGCGAGGGATGCCGATCTGATCGTGCTGCTGATCGACAGCGAGCGCGGCCTGCGCGGCGATGCCGAAGCCATCCTCGAAGGCCTCAAGGAAGTCCGGCAGCCGAAGATCCTGCTGCTCAACAAGATCGACCGCGTCAACCGTGAGGATCTGCTGGCACTGGCCGCTGCCGCCAACGAGAAGATCGCTTTCGAGCGCACCTTCATGATCTCCGCCGAAAACGGCTCCGGCTGCGACGACCTCATGGACTATCTGGCGAAAACGCTCCCGGAGGGGCCGTGGTACTATCCGGAAGATCAGATCTCCGATCTGCCGATGCGCCAGCTCGCCGCCGAGATCACCCGTGAGAAGCTGTTTCTGCGCCTGCACCAGGAGCTTCCCTATGCCTCGCATGTCGAGACAGAGAAGTGGGAAGAGCGCAAGGACGGCTCGGTGCGGATCGAGCAGGTGATCTATCTCGAGCGCGACAGCCAGAAGAAGATCGCGCTCGGCAAGGGTGGTGAAACCATCAAGGCGATCTCGACTGCCTCCCGCAAGGAGTTGTCGGAAATCCTCGAGCAACCGGTCCATCTCTTCCTGTTCGTCAAGGTTCGCGAGAATTGGGGTGATGATCCCGAGCGGTTCCGCGAAATGGGTCTCGATTTCCCGAAATAAGCATGGCAAGGATTTCGCCGGGTTGGCGCCAGCCCTTTGTTTCCGCATAAAAAATTCGCCTCGCTCATGGAACAAATTCGTGCCTTGCGCATTCCTTGATGAACGGCGCGCCAATGTTGGCGCGCCGATTTTGCGACGGCAAGGGCAAGTATGGTGACGTCGAGACCCATCAATTCGTTCAAGACCCCTTGCGAGCAATGTCCTTTGCGGCCCCTGCCGCATTTCAGGGAATTCAGCCGTGATGAGCTGGAATTCGTCTCGAACTTCAAGAGGGGTGAGCTTGCCGTCGATGCCGGCTCCACTATCCTCGTTGAGGGCGCGCACAGTGCTCACCTCTTCACGGTGCTCGCCGGCTGGGGTTTCCGCTACAAGATGCTGGAGGACGGGCGCCGCCAGATTCTGAACTATATCATGCCGGGCGACCTGATCGGTCTGCAGGGAACGATCGCCGGTGAGATGCAGCATTCCGTCGAAGCGCTTTCGCCCGTGTCCCTTTGTGTCTTCGAGCGTGACAGGCTGATGACGCTCTACAACAAGCACGCCTCGCTGGCCTTCGACATCACCTGGATCGCCGCGCGCGAGGAGCGCATCCTGGATGAGCATCTCTTGAGCATCGGCCGCCGCACGGCGCTGGAAAGAGCAGCCTACCTCATCGCTTTCCTGTTTGAGCGCGGCCGGAAGCTCAATATCTTCAACGGCCGCAAATTCATCCCCATCACCCAGCAACATATTGCCGACACGCTCGGTCTTTCCATCGTTCATACCAACAAGACCTTGAAAAAGCTCAGCGGACGCGGGTTGATCCGCTGGCAGGAGCGCGGCTGCGAGGTGCTGAACGGCGAGGAATTGATGGCGATCGCCGGCTGGGAAGGGCTCGGAGAGGGCAAACGCCCCTTCATATAGTCAGCCAGCTTGGTTATGTCTTTTTTAAATGCAGATTAGCAGCAGGGAAAATAAGGTCGGTTGGCAACTTTCCTCCGATTTTGATTCTTATCGACCGGGCAGAAAAATGGTTTATTCAGAAAAGGTGGCGGAATTCACCGATAGCGTGCCATGCGGGGCACCGGAGGGCAATGATGTTGGCGAAACGGCCGGGGCGCTGCGACAGGCGCCCGACGAGGGGCAACGAATCATGAGCGCAATCCGTGTTCTGGTTCTTGAAGACAGTCTGATCATCGCGATGGAGGCGGAGGATATTCTGCGCCTGGCCGGCGTCGAGAGCATCGATATCGTCGGCAGCGTCGAGCAGGCGAGGGTTGCCATTGCTGCGGAGAAATATGATTTCGCCCTTCTCGACGTCAATCTCGGCGAGGGCATGAGCTTCGGTTTTGCCCGCCATCTTCTCGATATCGGCATCCCCTTCGGCTTCGTCAGCGGCTATTCCGATACCGGCGATTTCCCGCCCGACCTGCAGCACATACCGCTTCTGGTGAAGCCTTTCGACGAAATGGCGATGCGGGAATTCCTGCAGAGGCTTTTCCCGGCTGTCGCCTGACGCGGTCCATGACGGAAGCCAGGCTTTGCATTGCAGCGCGTCTTTCAGACGCGCAAAGGACGCTGTAACGCGTTGAATTATGCAGTAGGATGGATTCGTCAGCTGTAAGGACTTCTTTCGATGCAATGGCAGGACCATGCGATCATCCTGGGCGTCAAGCGCCACGGCGAGACGAGCGTCATCGCTGAGGTAATGACGCGTGATCGCGGCCGCCATCTCGGCCTGGTGCGCTCCGGCCGCTCGCGCGCCATGCAGCCGGTGCTGCAGGCGGGCAATGCAGTGGAGGTCATCTGGCGTGCTCGGCTTGACGAACATCTGGGCGAATTCCGCGTCGAGCCGGTGACGCTGCGCGCTGCCCGACTGATGGAAACGGCAACCGCCGTCTACGGTGTCCAGGCGATGGGCGCGCTGCTGCGGCTGCTGCCGGAGCGTGACCCGCATCCGCACCTCTTCGATGCGCTGGAGGTCATCCTCGATCACCTGCACAACCCGGCCGATGCCGGCGAACTCTTCGTGCGTTTCGAGCTTGCGGTGCTGAATGACCTTGGCTTCGGCCTCGATCTTGCCGAATGCGCCGCCACCGGCGCCCGTTCCGATCTCGCCTATGTCTCGCCGAAATCCGGCCGCGCCGTCAGCCGCGCCGCTGGTGCCCCCTGGGCGGACAAGATGCTGCTCCTGCCGCCGTTCCTCAGCATCGAGGGCAATCATGCGGCCGACTTCGATAGTCTCTCCGCCGCATTCCGTCTGACAGGGTTTTTTCTGCATCGCCATGTCTACGAGCCGCGCGGCATCGAAGCCGTGGCAGCCCGTGACGGCTTCGTTCAGGCGGCACTCAAGGCGCTTAATCCAACCCTGCGGACGCTTTCGGGTCTGGATGGTGTTTCCGCCTGACCTCCGTTTTTTGCGGGTGCAAAACATCCTCCGGATTTGGCGGTTTACCCACTCGTGAGCGCCTCCTATGTCTTCACAGGACTGCCAATCAAGGAGGATCTCATGCTGACCAAGCCCGCATCACTGACAACGATCACGCTCTGGAACGGCCGCGAAATTCCACGCCTCGGCATGGGATGCTGGGCGATCGGCGGTCCCTTCTTTGCCAGCGACACGCCGCTCGGCTGGGGTGATGTCGACGACGATGAATCCGTGGAAGCGATCAACCGCGCCATCGAACTCGGCATCCGCTTCTTCGACACGGCCTCGAACTACGGTGCCGGCCACTCGGAAGAAGTGCTCGGCCGGGCGATCGGCAATCGCGACGATATTGTCATCGCCACCAAGTTCGGCTTCGCCACCGATCCGGAAACCAAGCAGGCAACCGGCGCCTTCGCCGATGAGGCCTTCATCCGCCGTTCGGTCGAGACCTCGCTGCGTCGCCTCAAGCGCGATCGCCTCGATCTCCTGCAGTTCCACCTCAATGATTTTCCGCTTGAACAGTCGGATGCCGTCTTCGATACGCTGGAGGCGCTGCGTGCCGAAGGCAAGATCGATGCGTTCGGCTGGAGCACCGACTTTCCCGATCGTGCCGCCCGTCATGTCGGCCGCCAGGGCTACGTCTCGATCCAGCATACGATGAACGTTTTCGAACCGGTGCCGGAGATGATCTCGGTGATCGAGGGGAAGGGTCTGATGTCAATCAATCGCGGTCCGCTGGCGATGGGACTGCTGACCGGCAAGTTCACCGCCGACAAGGCGGTGGGCGCCAAGGATGTCCGTGGGGCGGCCCTTGACTGGATGGTCTATTTCAAGGACGGGCGCATGGCCCCGGAATTCGCCGCAAGGCTCGATGCTGTCCGCGATCTCCTGACCTCAGGCGGCCGCACGCTGACGCAGGGCGCGCTTGCCTGGCTCTGGGCACGCTCGCCGCGCACCCTTCCCATTCCGGGTTTCCGGACCGTTGCCCAGGTGGCGGAAAATGCCGGCGCGCTGGAAAAGGGACCACTGCCGGCCGATGTCATGGCAGGCATCGATTCCGCACTCGATCGCTTCTGAAGGGGTTATGCTGCGGGGCGATGCTTGAGCGCCCAGCCTTCCGGCCTCTCTTCAACGATGCGGACGGTGTCACCGATCGTGATCCTGCCGCTGCCGCGCGGCGTGACGTTCCAACCGAAGAGCGGGCCCGGTACGCGCCGGTCGGCCGACATACGGATGCGGCCCATGGCCGGCATCGGGTTTGGTCCCTCGCGGGACCCGGTCAGTTGATCCTGCGTCGTCATGATGCAGCGGGAGCAGGGTTTGACAAGATCGAAGCGGATGCCGGCGATCTCGATCGCCGCCCAGCGGTCCTCCGCCCAGGCCTCGTCGGTATCGATGACGATGTTCGGACGGAAGCGTTCCATGCCGACACTGCCTTCGCCATGGGCGGCGAGATCGGCATTCAACGCTTTCAGCGAGCCGGTCGTCGTCACCAGGATCTGGTAGCCGTCGGTAAAGGTGACGGGCGTGGCTTCGCCGGCCCATTCGGCATTCGCCGTCCGCCGTGCCTGCCCGTCGAAGAAGACTAGGCGCACCTCGCGGCCAAGCCATTCGGAAAGCTGCCGGTTGCTCTCGGGATCGGCGACGGCGGCGTTGACGGCAGATTTCCACACGATCACATCCATGCGGGCTTCAGGCTGAGGCGGCGCTACCGATATGTCCGTTTTCCCCTGCATCAGCAGCCGAAAGGCGCCGGATTCCGGTCTTACCTCGATGCGTGCGAGGTCGGGCAACTCGCGCTGGGTAATGAAGTGACCCTGCGCATCGGTGATCATCGCCCGCCGGTCGCCGGGAAGCCCATAGGCGTCGATGTCGGCGGCCGGCAGCGCAATGCCACGGGCGCTTTTGAGAGGGTAGATGAAGAGGTCGCTGAGAAGCATGCCGTTCTCCTAGATTTCGTCCATGAAGGCTGAGAGGAAGTCGCGCAGGCTCTTGTCGCGCGTGGCCGCCAGCCTGCGGCCGGTCTCGGTCTGGAACCCTTCCGCCAGTTTGAACAGCTTCGTCTGGAAATGGTCAATGGCATAACGCTTGTCGTCGAGCGGGCGGTCCGCCGCCGCCGGGTCGAACGGATCGTAGAGCCCGGATCCCAGTCGTCCGGCGATATAGAAGCAGCGTGCGGCGCCGACCATGCCGATCGCGTCCAGCCGGTCGGCATCCTGCAGGATCTTCGCCTCCAGCGTCCGCGGCGCCACCCCGGCGGAAAAACTGTGTGCGGTGATTGCGTGGGCCGCGGCATCGATATCCTCGACGCTCCAGCCGAGCTTCGCCAGGATCTCCGATGCCTTTTCCGCCGCCAAAGCCGATGCCTTTGCCCGCAGCGGCGAATTCTTCTCGACGGCGACGCAGTCGTGCAGCAGCACGGAAGCGGCAAGAACCCGCCCGTCGCCGCCTTCTTCCGCATGGATGCGCATGGCATTCCTGAAGACGCGCAGGATATGGGCAAGGTCGTGCGAGCCGTCGTCACCGTCGGCCGCATGCGCAATCAGCGCTGCGGCAAGTGTTTCGTGTGGGGAGAAGGCTTCAGCCGCGAACATAGCGCCACCTGTCATGAGGAAGTTCGTTTCCGCCGATAGGGCATCGGCGCGGAATTGAATGCGGGTGATAAAAGGGTTCGACAACGAAGATCTCAGGAATCGCAGCCGATTTTGTAGCGGCTTGCGGTGCGAGTCGCAATCGAGGGGGATCTCAGGGCTTGCCTTCAGAAAGATGCGTCACGCCGCCGTCTTCGGCGGCAGGGAGAGAAGATGAGGCACGTCACGCGCCGGTCTCGGCGGGCTGATGTGATAACCCTGGATCTCGTCGCATTCCTCGCATTCGAGCAGCGCCAGTTGCGCGGCCGTCTCGACGCCCTCGACGGTGACGCGCATGCCGAGCGCATCGCCAAGCAGGATGATCGCGTGCATGATCGCATGCGCTTCCTTGTTGTCGACGATGTCGTTGACGAAGGATTTGTCGATTTTGATCTTGTCGAAGGGGAAGCTCGAGAGGTAGCTCAGTGAGGAATAGCCGGTCCCGAAATCGTCCATCGAGATGCGGATGCCGCGCTCTTTCAGCGCATGCAGGATCGGCAAGACTTCGCTCAGATTTTCCATCAGCACGCTCTCGGTGATTTCGAGTTCGAGCCGCGACGGCGTCAGCGCGGCGGCGGCAAGCGCCTCGCTGACATCGCGCGTCAGGTCGCTGCTGCTGAACTGGATTGCCGAAACGTTGACGGCGATCTTGATGCCTTCGGGCCATAACGCTGCATCGTTGCAGGCCCGGCGCAAAACCCAACGGCCGATATCGACGACGAGGCCGACCTCTTCGGCAAGCGGAATGAAATCCATCGGTGGAACGCGGCCTCGAACCGGGTGGTTCCAGCGGATCAGAGCTTCGAAGCCGCAGATGCGCCGCTGCGAGAGGTCATAAAGCGGTTGGTAATGCAGCTCGAATTCCTCGTTCTCAACGGCTGCTTTGAGGTCCGCTTCCAGCGCGTGGCGCAACTGCATCTGGGCTTCCATCTCACTGGCGAAGAAGCGCTCGCGTTTGCGCCCCTCCGCCTTGGCATGCGACAGCGCCACGCCGGCATTTTTCAGCAGGATATCGGTTTCCTCGCCATCCTCAGGGGCGATTGCGATGCCCATGGAAACGCTGAGCTCTACCTGTTTCTCGCCGTGGAAGAATGGCTCGGAAAGCTCCCGGCGGATCTGCTCGGCAAGCGCCGTCACGTTCCACGGCTGCTGCTTGCCCGTCTGCAGGATGGCGAATTCGTCCGAGCCGAGGCGCGCCAGGGTGTTTTCCGAACCGGCCGAGGCTCGGACGCGCTCTGCGACCTGCTGCAGGATCTTGTCGCCGGCCGAAACGCCCATCGTATTGTTGATCGATTTGAACCGGTCGAGATTGAGGTGAACGAGGGCAATCTGTTCATCCGGCTTGCGTTCCGTAAGCGTCGCATCGACCTGCTCGCGAAAATGGATGCGGTTCGGAAGGCCGGTCAGCGGGTCGTGGTGGGCGAGATAGGTGATGCGCTCGGCCGCCCTTCGATCCTCGGTAATATCGGCATGAATGGAAATGTTGCTGCCGTCGGAAAGGATAGTCACCATGCTCTGGATGATGCGGCCATCGTCCATCAACCATTCGCGCCGACGGAGACTACTGCTCCTTGCGGTTGTGGAGGAATGTCGCCCGGTCCGCCGGCCAGGCTTGGCGCTGGCGCTCTCCGTGCCGCGCATTTTGGCCGTGAGATCGGCGATTGTCGCGCCGGCAGTGACATCTTCCTCCGTCAGGTCGAAGAGCTGACGGAAGCGGATGTTGGAAAGCGTCAGCCGCTGGTCGGAGTCGAAGACGCTGAGACCGAGCGGCAGGTTGTTGAGGATGATTTCGAAGAGTTTTTTCTGTCCGTCGAATGCCTGGCTGAGGGCTGACATATTGCCTCTCAGTGCATGGTTTTCCCTCAGCAGCGTTTCCGCGCTTCTCTCGATTTCGTCATAGTCGCTTTCATGGACGCGATAGGTCGCGATCACCAGATCCATCAGGCGCTGCGCATCGATTGATCCATCGTCGGAGACGGCCTGAGTGCATTGCTGCCAAAAAAGCGCTTCGGCTTTCATGTGGATGCGTCTTGCGCAGCAGCTGCCCCGGCCTCGGGGGAAGATGCCTTCGATTGACGTACGTGCATCATTACGCCGGACATGAAAACCTTTCTCAAAAGAACACAGAAATGGCTTTTTATAGCCGGACTGTCTGGTGGCAATGCGTGACGCCCATTTTCTATGGGCCGAATTAATATTCGGTTGCAGTGCAACAGCGACGGGCACGTCCTCAGACAATCGTTTTGTATGTGAAAAATCGCTGAAATATGCGGGAAATCGGTTGGCTGGCGCAGGCGGCAGGCGACGTCGCGGCGTTCCGTTAACTTTTGTCAACCATCGTTAATGAGAGGTTAACAACTTATTGACGCACTGCGCAAATCAGTTTAACCACCGAGTCAACACTGATTTTCCACCTTGGTATTGCGTACAAACACCACCGGCAAAAGGCGGTGAATGGAGGTTTGTATGACCAGCACCCCATCCGTTTCAGACACCTCATACGCATATCTGGCGACACTGTCGCGGCTCGATGCCAACGGCGATGGCGTGCTCAGCCGCGGCGAACGTGCCGCCGATGAGAAGCCCGGCATCATCAAAGAACTTCTGGAAGCCGACACGACCAGCGACACGCAGCCGAAATTTTCCGGCAGCCTGATTGCGCTGATGATGGACACGCGTGACAGCGGCACGGCAAGCAGCATTGCCGTTCCCTATCCACTGCAGCAGGCCGCGCCGACAACCGATAATCAGTCCGACGATCTTTACCGCAAGACGTACGGCCAGTTCGATTTCGATGCCGTCGCCTGAACCGCGTCTCGATTCGGGCGATCTGCAAGCCGGCCGTTTGGCCGGCTTTTCTCGTTCGATGGTCTCTAATCAGGAACACCTTCCGGTTTGATACGTTCAGAAGGACTACCGGACGGAAGGAGATCTCCATGAAAGCCACGCGCACCATCGCCGCCTTGAGCCTGCTTGCGGTTGCATTGCCGGCAGGCGCTCAGGACAAGCAGACGGCGGTCGCCAATTTCGTCACCAAGGACGGCAAGGAAGACGGTCGCGCGCAACTGACGGCTGCTGCCAACGGAGGTGTCCTGATCGAAGTCGAAATATCGGGACTGCCGGCGAACAAATGGGTGGCCTTCCATGTGCATGAGACCGGCCGTTGCGACGCCGCGACCCATCACGAATCGGCAGGCGGTCATTTCGATCCTGAGAAGGCGGAGCATGGCATTCTTGCAGCCAAGGGTCCGCATGCTGGCGACATGCCCAATCAATATGTCGGACAGGATGGCGTGTTGCGGGCACAGATCTTCAACAGCATGGTCACGCTCGACGGCAAGACCGACGGCATTCGTGGCCGCGCATTGATGGTGCACGCCAATTCTGATGATTATCGCAGCCAGCCGTCAGGAGATGCCGGTGAACGGCTTGCCTGCGGCGTTGTTCAATAGCTGCCGTCTCATTGCCGCGTCGGTGTCGGTTCTTCGGCCGCCGCCCTGCCGTTGCCCTTTTTTTCTGGTGTTGCGTCTGAAGCATCCGGCACAGCGGCGGGATTGTCCTTCTCATCGAAGGCGAGTTTCGCCCGCTTCACCATGTCACGGCTGACCAGCCACCAATCGCCGGTCTTTGCCCAATAGCGCAGCGTGACGGAGATCGCACTGTCACCGAGGCTATCGATGAAGACGCTGGGTGCCGGTGACGTCAGCACTCTGGAATCGGCTTTGGCAAGGCCCATCAGCCTCTCCATCGCCAGATCGATGTCATCGTCATGGGCGACGCTGATTTTCAGCTCTTCCCGCCGCGTGGGCTCGCGGCTGAAATTGGTGATCGGCGTGTTCCAGAGCGTCGAATTCGGCGCCAACCGGTAGAGCCCGTCGCCGGTTCTGAGTTCGGTCGCAAACAATCCGATTTCGCGCACCGTGCCGGCCACGCTGCTGGTCTCGATATATTCGCCGACGCGGAACGGCCTGAGGATCAGCAGCATGATGCCGGCAGCGATATTCTGCAGCGTTCCTTGCAGCGCCAGTCCGATCGCCAGGCCTGCCGCGCCGAGCGCCGCGATGATCGAAGCGGTCTGGACGCCGAACTGGCCGAGCACGGTAATGAACACCAGGATGAGCAGCGCATAGCGCACGACATTGGTGAAGAAGCGTGCCAACGTCTCGTCGATGCCGTGGATGCGCGACAAGCCCTCATAAGCCCAGCGGCTGAAGAAGCCGGCGAGCGTCCAGCCGATGACCAGTAGGATTAACGCCCCGAGGATTGAGAAGGAATATTGGACTGCAAGCGCGCTTGCCTGGCTGAGTGCCGTTTGCGTGGCGAGGAGGACATCGGCTGCCTGTTGTTCCATGATCTGGCCCTGTCGATTATGCGTGGTCGGGGGCTAGATGGAGCGGCTGGCGGCAGCGTCAACCGCAGGCGGCGTCTCGGATCGCAAGCACGAAGGGCGCATTGCCGTCGGCATCGGCACCGCGCCCGATTGCCCGCACCGCCGCGACCAGCCGGCCGCTGCGGCCGAGCAGCGCGTCACCGATCTCTATCAGCCGGGCATTCGGCGTCGCGAAGGGCGAGGCGGCCCGCAGCCGGCGGGCAAGCGTTTCCTCGCTCTGATCGGGTGCCAGCGACAGCGCGGTAATGAGCGCTGCGGCCGGCGATCGCGATACGCCCATCCAGCAATGGATGAGCAGCGGCGTCTCCTGCCGCCACGAAGCGGCAAAGTCGATAATCCCCTGCACATGCGTCTCGTCAGGCGCCACGAGATCGCCGGTGCCCTTGAAGACGATATCGTTCATGGCAAGTGTCAGATGGCGCTCGGCCGCGATCACGCCCGGCCGGTGAAAGGCCTGCTCCTTGGCAATCAGGCTGATCATGTCGCGCGCCTTGTGGCGCACCGCCATTTCCGCGATGCGCGACAGCGGCGAGACGACGATGAAGGTCACGATACCATCTCCCGCTCGACCTCTATCGCCGCGAAGCGCTCGCAGAACAACCGCTGCGCTTCGATCGCCGGCAGCGGCTCGATCATCAGCATGTCCTTGCTGATGCCGCGCGGCTGGCCGAAGAATTTCTGTGCCTCGGCGGGTGTGAAACCGGCAAGTACGGTCGCTTCGAAATAGGCGGCGATCGTGTCGGCTTTCTTGATCCGCTCCTTGAGATCGCGCGAGGGATGCGGCGGCAGGCCGAAGCGCAGGTGCACGGCGGCCTCCAGTCGCTTTTCCACCGTTTTATAGCCGCCGCCGACCACCGATTTGAACGGCGAGATCATGTCGCCGATCACATATTCGGGTGCATCGTGCAGCAGCGCCATCAGGCATTCCTGCGGTCGCGCATCGTTGAAGCGGCGGAAGATATCCTCGACGACGAGACTGTGCTGGGCCACCGAAAAAGCATGATCGCCGGAGGTCTGGCCGTTCCAGCGGGCCACGCGCGCAAGCCCATGAGCGATGTCGATGAGTTCGACGTCGAGCGGCGAGGGGTCGAGCAGGTCGAGCCTGCGCCCGGACAGCATGCGTTGCCAGGCACGCGGAGCTTTCGTCGTTGTCACGCGCTGGCCTCGTCGGCGCTGGCGGGAAAGACGAGACCGGACCATGCCGGTAGGACGAGGGAAACAGGCGTGTCGCCGGCGAGCAGCGGCGTGCCTGCTGCCATCGCGGCGCCGGCGCGGTCGATGCGCACGATCGCAAGTCCATTGCCGCCGTCGACCGAACCGAGCGTACCGACCGGCTTGCCGGCGGCGGTAATCTCCGTCCCGGTTCCCGGCAGATCCGTTGCGGCGGACACCGTCACGACGCGCCGGCGCGCAGTGCCGCGATGCTGCATGCGTGAGACGACCTCCTGGCCGACATAGCAGCCTTTCCTGAAGGAGAGGCCGCCGTTGAAATCCATCAGCACATCATGCGGGAAAGCGTCCTGCAGGGCGAAGTCAGATCCTGATGTGACGATGCCGTGGCTGATGCGCAGCGCGTCGTAGAGCGCTTCTGCACCATCGCCGTGTCTTCCTCCCCGGCGGGTCAGCGTGACGCCCGCCTTGGCGAAGCGGCTGTCTCGGGCGCCCTGGCTGCCCCGGGCGCCCTGGCTGCCCCGGGCGCCCTGGCTGCCCCGGGCGCCTTCGGCATCTACGCCCCAGGAAACGGTGACGCCTTCTTCGGTGCTTGGCGCAAGTGTGACGGCGGCGCGCAGCTTGTACATCGTCAGCCGCTTCAGCAGGCCGTCGCGCTGGCCGGCATCGGTCTCGATCATGTAACCTTCACCGTCCCGCCAGATCATGAAGTCGAACAGGATCTTGCCCTGCGGCGTCAGCAATGCCCCGGGGCGCGCCTCGTCGGCCTCGAGCGCGGCGATATCGGTGGTGATCAGGTTCTGCAGGAAGGATTGGGCTTCCGCGCCGCTGACGAAGAGCAAGGAGCGGTCTTTCAGGAATACGGCTGGCATGGCGGAACCTGTCGCGTTGGTTATCGCTCAGAGGTATGTCTTCATGAGGTGGATCGCAAGCGCCATGCGAAACGTGAAAAGCGCAGGCGAGACGGGCATCAATCGCCCGCTGTGAAGAATTTCCATTTACCCTGAGGCGTAATGCCGAGGCGATAGAAATTATATCCGCCGAATTCCTGCATGTCGGAGAGATCGCCGGCCGTGACGATGCGCAGCAGCTCGACGCGCTCCGGCGGTGTCAGCGACTTCAGATCCTTCTCGGCAAAATAGGGCCAGACATACATGTCGTCGGGCGTGCCCTGGCCGACATGCACGAAGCCGGTCGAGATGATGTCGAGCATGATGGCAAGGATCTCGTCGCCGTCAGGATCGCCCGACAGATCCTTCAGCGTGCCGATCGGATCGTCGGTCGGTTCGCCCACAGTCACCTGCGTCTGGTCGGCACCGGCGCCCATCAGCGGCCGCAGCCGCTCGAGATCGCCGGAGGCGGCCGCCTCGACGATCTGCTCGCGCATCTTGCGAACCGGCTCTGGCACCTTGCTGATGTCGTAGATCACCTCGACGGGCTTGGAATTCTCCTGAGCGCCCGGCGTCTTGTCGACGCCCTGATTGTTCTGGCTGTTGACCAGCGGATCGGCCATCGGAACGCCGGGAGTGGCCCCGCCCTGCGGCTGGCTCTGTTCCTGGGCGCTTCCCTGTGCGGGCGGCGTGTCGTTGGCCGCCTGGCCGGGGATCTTGTGCAGTTCGGAAAGCGCGTAGGCTGCCGGCGCAAGGAAAACATTGCCGGCGGCGAGGCTGAACGCAAGCAGCACCGGCGCGAGCGGAATTCGCGAAACTTTCTCTTTACCGGTGTGCATCAAGCTCTCTGATAATAATTATTGCAAGGTGCGGTTCGCGGAAAATTCGCCGGCAAGCATGCGCTCACGCAGCGAATCGAGCAGGGCTTCGGCGCTCTTTTCCCCATGCAATCTGATCGTCTCGCGCAGCGCATGTGCAATGGCGGCATCAGCGATGATTTCAGGCTCGATCCCGTCGGCCATGCCGTCGGCCCAAGCTTCGTTCTGGTACTCCAGAGCTGCCTGCATCTTTTCGTGGACGATCATGTCGTCGATGTCGTTGAGGCTTGCTTCCATTGTCTTTTCCTCAGAACTTCTCATGTCTTACTGCACAGTTAACAACACTAACAGCCTTTTCCCAAAACGACACGTCCGCATGCGAAAACAGGTTAATTAAACGTCAATTTCCAAAGCGCGAGGTAATTTCTGTGGCAAGTGTTGCACCTTCGTTACGGTAGCGCTCTTCTGCCACGATGGCCGCCGGGGTGCAATCCGTATAGACCGAGGCGAAGGCGCGATAGCCGCGATTGAAGGCTGCTGTCAGCTTTTCCTTGCGATGCGGCTCGTTGCCGGTCTCCGAATCGAGCAGCTGCTGCATGCCGTTTCGCCACTCGTCGCCACCCGCCGCCTTGCAGAGCGTTCTCAGATAATGCACCGAACCCAGCACCTCGGCGAACCGCGCCAGCTTGTCGTCATAGGGCACGCTCACGATCGGCGGTGCAATCTCCTCCTCCTGTGGAGGCGGCGTATTCTTGCCCTGCGCCATCGTAGGGCCGGCCAGGACGAGCAGGGACAGAAAAACGCGTCGAACGGGAATCATGCTCACAGTTGATACGCTCAGCATGACGGCAACAAGGCGTGCTTCAAAGTTTCCACGTCTATTCGCCGCCCGCCAGCCGCTCCGCGCATTCGAGCACGCTCTGCGGTACGGGCAATTGCCGGATTTCCTCCAACGTGTACCAGCCGAGGGCTGCCGCATCGTCGGCGGCTTCCGCTACGGCATCCCGATCCGCATCGACGCGAAAGACCGACAGCAGGAAATGGCTCTTGACGCTGCCGTCGGCCGCATGCGTCTTCAGGTCGTAGGTCGAAAACAGCCGCGGATTACGTGCCGAAATGCCGGTCTCTTCATGGAGTTCGCGCAATGCCGTTTGTTCCGGCGTTTCGCCGGGCTCGGCCCGCCCGCCGGGAAAGGCATACATGTCGGCGGAAGGCGGGTTGCGCCGCAACACGAGGAGGAATCGTCCGTCGCGCTCGAGAATGGCGGAGGAGGCGGCTTTGGCGGTGGAGATCATCGGAGGCTGCTCTTGCTGTGATGGCCCATCTTATCGGAGGAATAATGCGACGGGATTCGAAAGGTGCTTCCGTGACCTACATCATCTTTGCGTTTGCTGCCCTCTTCGAGATCGCTGGCTGCTTTGCCTTCTGGGCATGGCTGAAGCTCGAAAAGTCCGTCTCGTGGCTGGCACCGGGCATGGTCTCTCTGGCGCTTTTCGCCTGGCTTCTGACGCTGGTGCCGAGCGAGGCTGCCGGCCGTACCTTCGCGGCCTATGGTGGCATTTATATCCTCGCCTCGCTGCTCTGGCTATGGCTGGTCGAGGCCCGCGTGCCTGATCGTTACGATATCGGCGGCGCGCTGATCTGCCTTGCCGGCGCCAGCCTCATCCTCTTCGCCCCGAGAGGCTGAGGCGTCTTGACCTGATACAAGCGGGGTGCAAAGACAAGCCGATGTGTGGACGTTTCGCCCTGACAAGCTCCAGCGCCGACCTGCGCGAATTCTTCTCCGGTCTCGATCTCGACGATTTTCCGGCGCGCTACAACATCGCCCCGACGCAGCCGATCCTCGTCGTCATATCAGGCGAGGGCAGGGAGCAGGGCAGCAACTTGGCCGACCGGCGCGCCGTGCTCGTGCGCTGGGGCCTGACGCCGGGCTGGGTCAAGGATCCAAGGGATTTCCCGCTGCTGATCAACGCGCGCGCAGAAACCGCGATCGGCAAAGCCTCCTTCCGCGCCGCCATGCGTCATCGCCGCGTGCTCATTCCGGCCTCCGGTTTCTATGAATGGCATCGCCCGCCCAAGGAAAGCGGCGAGCGGCCGCAGGCCTATTGGATCAGGCCGCGCCAGGGTGGGATCATCGCCTTTGCCGGGCTGATGGAGACATGGTCTTCGGCCGACGGCTCCGAGGTCGATACCGGCGCGATCCTGACGACATCGGCCAATTCAGCCATATCGGCGATCCATGATCGCATGCCCGTCGTCATCAGACCTGAGGATTTCACGCGCTGGCTCGATTGCAAGACGCAGGAACCGCGCGAGGTGGTCGACCTGATGCAGCCGGTTCAGGATGATTTCTTCGACGTCGTGCCGGTCTCCGACAAGGTCAACAAGGTTGCCAACATGGGTCCCGACCTGCAGGAGCGGGTTGTCATCGAAAAGCCGTTGAAGGCGCCCGACAAGCAAAAGCCTGACGACGGCCAACTCAGCTTCTTCTGAACACTGTCCGCCGCAGCAGCCGGCCCGTCGGCGACCTATCGGCGCCGACGTGTCACATTGGCGGTGGCGATGCATCGCTTCGTCCATCAGGTTTTTCGAGTTGTGCTTATGTCGCCGGAGCGTCGTCAGGAGATTCCGGCGATCGCCTCTCGTCATTCACTTGGTCAGCGGTGCCTGACGGATGTAACCCGAGAGCACGCATGCTTCCAATTTGAAGCCTTCCGCTTCAAGCGGATTTTTTGACGCTGGTTGGCTTATGCTTCGCCATCAGCGATGCTGCGGCAACAGCCTTCAGGCCGACGGGGCGATAGTTGGCGGCGAGGTCTGGCTTGGCCGCTTGCTGTTCGCCGGTACTGCTCGTCTTCGAAGTCACGATACTCTCCTTACGTGGTTCTTCCCTGGGCATTTTATAGTTTGATGTTTCGTCACGAATAGCGACAAAATGGGGGCGTAGCTCATCAGGATTTGTAAACGCACACCATAATTCGCGAGGCTTAACTGAAGCCTACGTTGGTTAATACTTACTGAAGAGAGCAGTTCCAATAAAAGTGCGAAAGCGGTTTTCTCGGGAAAATGCGGAACAGCCGGATAAGTGCACGGTTTTCTCTGGGGAAAACCTATGCTTTTCCTGAGATCCCTCAGAACGAAGGGAGAGAAGCATTTCCGCCATTTAAAGCATGTCGCGCAAAAGTGTGCAGCAGTTTTGCGACAACGACATGCGTAAAATAAAGAGCTAAAGCGCGAGGGCGAATCTGAAAGATCGCGACGCGCTTTAGAGAAATCCGGAAATGCTCGGTGATCAGATGTGCCGGCCGATATCGTCGTCGCCGATGCCGGGTTCCTCGATCGTTAATGTCCCGTATTTCCGCCGCCATTTCCGCGCGCCGAAGGGAAGCGATATGAGGTAGGCGGCAACGGTGAAGACCATCACTTCCCAGGTGTAGCTCATCAGCAGAGCCACATAGAGCACGACGCCGAGCATCATCGGCAGCACGAGATCGCGCCGCAAGCGATTGCCTTCCGATTTTCCCGACCAGACCGGCAGCCGGCTGATCAGCAGGAAGGCGATGAGCACGGTGTAGATCGACGAGAGATAGGCGAAGGTGCGGTCCGTCGCCAGCCCGAGGAAGCCGAGATAGACCGGCAACAGCACCAGCATGGCGCCGGCAGGCGCCGGCACGCCGACGAAATATTCCGATTGCCAGCTCGCCTTGTTTTCGCGTTCAGCCATGACGTTGAAACGGGCAAGGCGAAGCCCGGCGGCGATCGCATAGATCAGGGCGGCGATCCAGCCGAGCGAGCGCGCCTGGTCGAGCGCGAAGACATAAACGACGAGGGCGGGTGCGACGCCGAAATTGACGATGTCGGCAAGCGAATCCATCTGCGCGCCGAATTTGGAAGTCGCCTTCATCAGCCGCGCCACGCGCCCGTCGATGCCGTCGAGGAAGGCGGCGAGCAGCACCATGGAGACGGCGAGTTCGTAACGATTCTCGAAAGCCAGCCGGATGCCGGTCAGCCCGGCGCAGATCGCCAGAATGGTGATGAGGTTCGGAAAGACGAGCCGGAGCGGGATTTCGCGCAGACGCGGGCCGCGGGCGGAATCATCCGGCCCATTGGGCTCGAAAGGCGGAAAAGGCGTTTCCATATCGCGTTCCAATCGTTCCTAAAGCAATTCCAGCAAAACTGAGTAGCGGTCACTTCCGTGAAAGCTGAACCGCTTTAGCTGCGGCGGCTGATGACGGGACCCTTGGCGGAGGCGAATTCGGCGATGACGGTTTCTCCCGCAACCGCCGTCTGGCCGAGCGAGACGCGTGGCGCAGCACCAGCGGGCAGGAACACGTCGAGCCGCGAGCCGAAACGGATCAGCCCGAAGCGCTCGCCGGCATCCACCGGCTCGTTGGGGTTCGCCCAGCAGAGGATGCGTCGCGCCACGAGGCCGGCGATCTGCACGACGCCGATCTGGCCGTGGCCGGTTTCGATCACCAGCCCGTTGCGCTCATTGTCTTCGCTCGCCTTGTCGAGCTCGGCGTTGACGAAGCTGCCCGAGCGGTAGTTGATGCTGACGATGCGCCCGCGCATCGGCGCCCGGTTCACATGGCAATTGAAGACGTTCATGAAGACGGAGATGCGCAGCATCGGCTCGGAGCCGAGGTTGAGCTCGGCCGGCGGGGTCACCATCTGGATAGCCGACACCTTGCCATCGGCGGGAGAAATCACCAGGTCGTCGTCCTGCGGGGTCACACGCTCCGGATCGCGGAAGAAATAGGCGCACCAGAGCGTGAAGATCATGCCGATCCAGAAGAGCGGCTTAAAGATCCAGCCCAGGACAAGCGACACGACGAAGAAGGCGGCAACGAAGGGATAACCCTCCTTGTGCACGGGGACGATCGTGTTGCGAACCGTGTTGAACAGGCTCATGGCTGCCGGTCTCCTTGCGTTTTCATTTTTGCTGGTTAGCGAAAAACCGTCTCTGGGGCAATGCTGTGGCCTCGGCCCTGGTTCCCACGCCGCGGTTCTAAACAACAAAAGCCGGCCGGCGTCGGTTTCCCTTGTCAGCTTGCCGGAGCAAGCCGCGTTATCACACCGAGGTCGTCGCTTTCGCGCACCTGCTTCAGATGTTCCTCCGCCTGTGTCGCCTCGCGCTGGCGGTTCCACATCGAAGCATAAAGGCCGTTCCTTTCGAGCAGGGCGGCATGTGTTCCGCGCTCGGCGATCTCGCCGCTTTTGAGCACGATGATCTCATCGGCGCTGATGACAGTCGAAAGCCGGTGGGCGATAACAAGCGTCGTGCGGTTCTTCGAAACCAGGTCGAGTGCCTCCTGGATTTCCCGTTCCGTCGTCGTGTCGAGCGCCGATGTCGCCTCGTCGAGGATCAGGATCGGCGGCGCCTTGAGGATGGTGCGGGCGATCGCCACCCGCTGCTTCTCGCCGCCCGAAAGCTTCAGCCCGCGCTCGCCGACCTTGGTTTCGAAGCCCTCGGGCAGCGTTTCGATGAAATGCGCGATCTGCGCCACCTCTGCGGCGGCAAAGACCTCGCCGTCGCTGGCCGATGTGCGGCCATAGCGGATGTTGTAGGCGACCGTGTCGTTGAAGAGCACGGTATCCTGCGGCACCATGCCGATCACCGAGCGCAGGCTCTTCTGCGTCACCGTGCGGATATCCTGACCGTCGACGGTGATTGCGCCGCTCTGGATATCGTAGAAGCGATAGAGCAGCCGCGACAGCGTCGATTTGCCCGCACCCGACGGGCCGACGACGGCGACCGTCTTGCCGGCCGGCACCTCGAAGGAAATGCCCTTCAGGATCGGACGGGCCGCATCATAGGCGAAGTGCACGTCCTTGAAGGAGATCGCGCCCTGGCCGATCCGAAGTTCGGTCGCATCAGGCGCGTCTTTGACTTCGGTCTGCACCTCAAGCAAATCGAACATCTGCTCGATATCGGTCAGCCCCTGGCGGATTTCGCGGTAGACGAAGCCGATGAAGTTGAGCGGTACGGAAAGCTGCAGCAGCATCGAATTGACGAAGACGAAATCGCCGACCGTCTGCTCGCCGCGCTGCACGGCCAGCGCTGACAGCACCAGCATGATCGTCGTGCCGATGCCGAAGATGACGCCCTGGCCGAAGTTCAGCCAGCCGAGCGAGGTCCAGACATCGGTCGCCGCCTTTTCGTAACGTTCCATCGATTTGTCGAAACGCTTTGCCTCCATCTCCTCATTGCCGAAATATTTAACGGTCTCGAAATTGAGGAGAGAGTCGATCGCCTTGGTGTTGGCGTCGGTATCACTGTCGTTCATCGACCGGCGGATGGCGATGCGCCAGTCGGATGCGCGGATCGTGAACCAGATATAGGCCCAGACGGTAAAGGCGGTAACGGCGAGATAGGAGAAACCGTAGCCCCACCAGAAGATCACCGCCGTCAGCAGGAATTCGATGACGGTCGGGACCGAATTGAGGATCGTGAAGCGCACGATCGTCTCGATACCCTTGGTACCGCGCTCGATGATGCGCGACAGCCCGCCGGTCTTGCGCTCGAGATGGAAGCGCAGCGACAGCTCGTGCATGTGCACGAAGGTCCTGTAGGCGAGCTGGCGCACAGCATGCTGCCCGACGCTGGCAAAGAGCGCGTCGCGCAGCTGGTTGAGGCCGAGCTGGATCAACCGGGTGATGTTATAGGCAATCACCAGCGCGATGGCGCCGGCCAGCAGCGGCGGCACTGAGCCGGCAAGATCCATCCTGCCGTTCAGCGCATCGGTCGACCACTTGAAGAAATAGGGGACGAGCAGCAGTACGAATTTGGAGATCAGTAGATAGACCGAAGCCCAGACGACGCGCATCTTGAGGTCGGGCCGGCCGGCCGGCCACATATAGGGCCAGAGGTTGAGAAGCGTCTGCGGCAGGTTGGATTCCGAGACTGTCTTGCCGTTTGCCATGCTTGTCTCCAGCCCGGGTGGGCTTGCCGCGATTGCGGCGATTCGATGCCGGCAGGAGTGCGGAACCGGACGTGCCCGAAAGCGCTTCCCTCAATCCGCAGCCGCCACCGCCAGATAGGGCGCCGGGCGGACGAATACAACAATTGCTGGGGTAAGGAAACGACGAGGCCGGGCGCTTATCCCGCCCGGCCTCGTCGCGTTGTTTTGCAGCTTAGAGATGCTGGCCGGACACGCGCTTGCGGTGCAGCTCTTCGGCATTCGGCAGGACATCCTTCGGCAGGCCGAAAATCTGGCCAGGGCGGATGCGATCGGGATTGATGATCTTGTCCTCGTTGGCGATGTAGATCGTCGTGTAACGAACGCCGAGGCCATAGGTGCGGCGCGAGATCTGCCACAGCGTGTCGCCGCGGCGAATGATGACTGCCGCATTGTTTGCCGTCAGCGGCGCCTGTTCGATCGTCTTCGGCTGGTTGCTTCCGACATCGTTTGCAGATGGCGTTGCCGGCGCGGGTGCAGCGGTGAATTCGGCGATCATCCCGCCCAGTTTTTCGAGTGCTGCGCCGACGGACTTCGCATCCCCAGGCAGGCCCTGCAGCAGCTTCAGCGCATTGCCGGCGACCTGCGAGGCCGAGCCGGACGTTTGCCTGAAGGCATCGGGCGCATCGGCCGCCGGGCGGAAGTCGGCGACCGAGCGTAGCGCGAATTCCGTTGCCGAGCGCGCCGCCGCAAGCTGTTCGGCGCCGGGCAGCTTGCCATCGGCAAACAGCCCCTTCAGCAGGCCGAAGGCCTTGCCGACTTCGGCTTTGAGTTTGCCGAGTTCGCTTTCGTCGAGCGGCACCATCGAGGAAGCGCCGTTGGTGTCGGCGGGAACCGATTGCGCAGCGACCCTCACCTGATCGCCGGCCGGGCGATTGAAATTCACCGCCGCGCGCACGATGACCTTGCCTGTGGGATCAACGACATCGACGCGGATCTTGTGGTCGCCGACCGAGAGCGCCACCACACCGTCGATGACGAAATGACCGTCGGAGCCGGCGGTGTCCTGGCCGACAAGGCTGTCGTCGGCATAACCGATGACCTTGGCATTGGCGCGCGTCGTGCCGGCAATGAAGATCTTGTTGCCTTCGATCTCGACGGCATTGACCATCACATCGGGCACATTCGCCTTGTCGGGTGCTGCGGTGCCGGGAATGGCCGGTGCCGTATCCGCGCCGCCGGAGGGGGTGTCCGTGAGGTTCGGCGTCTGCAGTGCCAGCTCGCCGGTTGCTGCAGGCGCAGCAGGCGGTACCATCGGGTTGGAAGCATCGGCAACTTCGGTTCCGGCCTTCGGCGCGGTAATGATGCGGCTCGCCGTGCCGGGTTTGGAAACCATGGCGAGCAGATTGGCGCCATTGCCATCCTTCGGCACGGAAATGGTCGCGACTTCTTCGGAAAGCGTGCTCTTGCCGTCCTTGCCCGTGAACTTGAGCACGAGCTGGTGGTCGCCGGCGGCAAGCGGATCGTCGAGAACGGCAGCAAAATCGCCGCTTGCATCGACATTGGCCGTCGTCACCACCTTCTCGCCGTCGAGCACCTCGAGCTTGCCGTTCGGTTCGGCGGAACCGGCAATCACCGTCGATCCGTCCGGCTCGACGCGCAATACGTCGAAGGCGGGAAGCTTCGGGCCGGTATTTTCCGCTGCCGTATTCGTTCCAGGGGCGGTTTCCGGCGCACCGGTCAGCGCAACCTCGGCCTTGGCGATCGCGGCAAGCGCATCGGCGATGTCCTCGGGCAACGACCGGATGATGGCGAGTGCCTTCGCGCCGCCTTCCTTGGCCTTGGCGGCAAGGGTCTGAGTCGCGGGATCGAGGCCCTCGGGAATGGTGAAATCGGCAAGCGCGGTCAGCGCCTTTACGGCTTTGGTCTTGGCGGCAGTGAAGACATCGATGGCCGGGCCTTTGCCGTCGGCAAACAGCGCCTTGAGCTCGCTGAGCGATACGCCGGCATCGGCCGAAAGGCGACCCACCTGATCGGCGACCGCAGCCGCTTCGCCCGCGGCGGAGCGCGATGTCTTTGCCGCCTCATTAACCGTGTTCTTGACCTCCGTGCTCGCCTGGTTGATGGCGTCTCCGACCTTGGTTGCATCGCCGCCGATGCGCGGCATGACGACAAACACCATCAGTAGGATTGCGATTGCGAGGACTGCAAGGGCCAGCAAGCCGGCACGGTTCTTCATCATTATGTCTCCCAAGGCGGCAATTTGCCGTAATACCCAAAATTGCTAGCGATTCCCGTTGCTTTTCACAAGCATTCAAAGCAATTCGGCAAGCTAGGCACGCTGCTTTTCAGTCAATTTTCTTGACTGCATTGAAATGGAATAGTTGTTTGCCTCTATGACCGAACAATCTGTATCGATTCGATCCATCTGCGTTTACTGCGGCTCAAGGCCGGGACGCGATCCTTCCCACATGGCGGCCGGGCGTGCTCTCGGAAGAGAGATCGCCGAATACGGCCTGCGCCTCGTCTATGGCGGGGGGACCAAAGGCATTATGGGCGCGGTTGCCAGCGGCGTGCTTTCAGGCGGCGGTCAGGTCACGGGCATCATTCCCGAATTCCTGATCGATATGGAAGCGACTCGCCACTCGCTCGGTCAGCTGAACGAACTCATTGTAACCCCTGACATGCATGCACGCAAACACACCATGTTCGAGCGCTCCGATGCCTTCGTCGCGCTGCCCGGCGGCATCGGTACGCTGGAGGAGATCGTCGAGATCATGACCTGGGCGCAGCTCGGCCGCCACGAGAAGCCGATGGTCTTTGCCAACGTCAACGGGTTCTGGGATCCGATGATGGAACTGATGCGCCATATGACCGAAGAAGGCTTCCTGCACACCGCCCACCGGGTGCAGCCGCTCGTCGTCGACGACATCTCCGGCATCATTCCGGCGATCATGGCCCAGGCAGCCCAACTCGCCGCCGATCGTGACGGCGAGGACGAGGTCATTTCGAAGATGTAGGCGGGCTGCCTTTAGCGCGCGCCGCTTCCCTTCAGCATCGACCAGCTATAGAGAAACAGCCCCGCCCAGATCAGCGGGAAGGCGATCATGCGCGCCGTGCCGAATGGCTCGTGGAAGACGAAGACCGCGATCAGGAAGATCATCGTCGGCGCGATATACTGCATGATGCCGATCGTCGAGAGCTTCAAGAGTTTGGCGCCGTTTGCATAGATCATCAGCGGTACGGCGGTGATGACGCCGCAGCCGAGCAGCAGGGTCGTGTCGGCAAGACCGGTGCGGTAGAGGTGGCCCTGGCCGCCGAATTCAAGATAGAGGATGTAGAGGAGGGCCGGGCCGCTGAGGATCAGCACTTCGAGGAAGAAGCCCTGGTTCGGCCCGAGCGGCAGCGTCTTGCGCAACAGGGCGTAGAACCCCCAGCTGACCGCCAGCGTCAGCGCCACCCACGGGATGCCGCCGCTGTCCAGTGCGAGGATGGCGACGGCAAGCGCCGCAAGCGCGATCGCGGCGATCTGCAGGGGCTGCAGCTTTTCCTTGAGGAACACCGCGCCGAGGAAGATGCTGAACAGCGGATTGATGAAATAGCCGAGTGCTGCATCGAGCGAATGGCCGGCGCCGATCGCCCAGACATAGGTGCCCCAGTTGACGGTGATCAGCGACGCCGTCAGCGCCGCCATCGCCAGCATGCGCGGCGAGCCGAGCGCCGTTCGGATGTCTTGTGTGCGCCCGAGCACGATCAGCACGATGCCCGCCAGCGGCAGCGACCAGACGATGCGATGGGCGATCACCTCGGCCGGCGAGATATGCGCCACCGCCTTCATGTAGATCGGCAGGAAGCCCCAGAGCAGATAGGCCGTCAGCGCGAAGGCGAACCCGCGCGGACTGTCTTCGTTCTTGGCCAACGGAACGGATGCATCGGTCGACATCGGTGTTTCCATCTTTGTTCTTCTTCTGATCCGGCCTAGCTTAAGCGCCGTGAATAGGCCAATTCATTTCGTTGAATGAAGGGTGAGAGGATTTGAAGCGGGAGACGACGCGATGATCCGGCGTCCTGCAGTGGAAGGCGGAGTCCGAAGGAAGCGAATAATATTCTGGCGAGGGGTGGGATCCCCCTCCGCCGAGCCGCGGAATAGGTTTATTCCGCCGCGATCTTGCCCGCCAGCTGCCGGTTCTTCATCAGCTTGTAGATGACCGAATCCATCAGTGCCTGGAACGAAGCGTCGATGATGTTCTCCGAGACGCCGACCGTCCACCAGCGTACACCGTCGCTGTCGGTGGATTCGATCAGCACGCGGGTGATCGCCTCCGTGCCGCCATTGAGGATGCGCACCTTGAAATCGGCGAGCACCAGATCGTCGATCTCGTGCTGGTACTTGCCGAAATCCTTGCGCAGCGCGAGGTCGAGTGCGTTGACCGGGCCTTCGGCATCGGCAACCGACATCAGCGTCTGGCCGTCGATGGTGATCTTGACCACCGCCTCCGAGACGATCTTCACACGGCCGAGACTGTCGAAGCGGCGTTCGATCATCACGCGGAAGCCTTCGATGGTGAAGAATTCCGGGATCGTGCCGAGCGTGCGGCGCGCCAGCAGCTCGAAGCTCGCATCCGCGCCCTCATAGGCATAGCCGATGGATTCACGTTCCTTGACGATCGAGATCAGCAGGTCGAGCTTCGGATCGTCCTTGGCGACCTCGATGCCGCGCCGTTTCAGCGCGTTGATGAAGTTCGCCTTGCCGCCCTGGTCGGAGACCATGACCTTGCGGAAATTGCCGACGGTTTCCGGCGGCACGTGTTCATAGGTCCGCGGATCCTTGAGCAGCGCCGATGCGTGGATGCCGGCCTTGGTGGCGAAGGCGGAAGCGCCGACATAGGGCATCTGGTGGTCGGGAGAGCGGTTGAGCAGCTCGTCGAAGGCATGCGAGAGCCGGGTGAGGTTGAGCAGCCGCTCCTCGTCGATCACAGTTTCGAAACGTGTATTGTAAGCGCTCTTCAGCGCTAAGGTCGGGATTAGCGTCACCAGATTGGCATTGCCGCAGCGCTCGCCGATGCCGTTGAGCGTGCCCTGGATCTGCCGGACGCCGGCGTCGACGGCGGCGAGCGAATTGGCGACCGCCTGGCCGGTGTCGTTATGCGCATGGATGCCAAGACAGCGGCCGGGAACGCCTGAGGCGATCACCGCCTCGACGATGGCGCGCACCTCGGGCGGCTGCGTGCCGCCATTGGTGTCGCAGAGCACGACCCAGCGGGCGCCGCTCTCATAGGCCGTCCTGGCGCAGGCGAGCGCATAGGCCGGATTGGCCTTGAAGCCGTCGAAGAAATGCTCGCAATCGACGATCGCCTCCTTGCCCGCGCCAACCGCGGCCTTGACGCTTTCGGCGATGCATTCGAGATTTTCCTCGTTGGTGCAGCCGAGCGCCACAGCGACGTGGTAATCCCAGCTCTTGGCGACGAAACAGATAGCGTCGGATTTTGCCTGCAGCAGCCCGGCAATGCCGGGATCGTTGGAGACCGAAACGCCCGCCCGCTTCGTCATGCCAAAGGCGACGAAGCTGGCCTGGCTGGTGCGCTTCTCGCTGAAGAAGGCCGTATCCGTCGGGTTGGCGCCGGGATATCCGCCCTCGACGTAATCGATGCCGAATTCGTCCAGCATGGCGGCGATCGCAATCTTGTCCTCGACGGAAAAATCGATGCCGGGCGTCTGCTGTCCGTCCCGGAGCGTCGTGTCGAAGAGATAGATGCGTTCTTTCATGTCGTTTCCTCCCGCTAAGCGGGTTGTTATGGAGTGCGGATGCTGCCGCCACCTTCTCCCCCGTTATGACGGGGATAAGGGATATGCCGCACCGTATCGCGGAGCACGTCCCCTCTCCCCGCGGGCGGGGAAAGGGTTAGGGTGAGGGGCTGCCCCCCAATGCCAACGGTCAGTCTTGCTTCCCGGCAAACTTATCCGTCGCCCGGATCAGCTGATCGAGAATCCCCGGCTCAGAATAGGCATGGCCCGCACCCTCGATCAGGTGGAATTCCGCTTTCGGCCAGGCCTTGTGCAGCAGCCAGGCATATTTGGCCGGGCAGGGCATGTCGTAGCGGCCATGCACGATGACGCCCGGAATATCCCTGAGCCGGCCGGCATCGCGGATCAACTGTCCCTCGTCCATCCAGCCGGCATTGACGAAGAAATGGTTTTCGATGCGCGCAAACGCATAAGCGAATTCCGGCTCCTCGAACTTGCCGCTCGTCGAAGGCTCCGGCAGCAGTGTGATCGTTTCGCCTTCCCAGATGCTCCAGGCCTGCGCGGCCTTAAGGCGCACATTCCTGTCCTCATGCGTCAGGCGGCGATGATAGGCATGCATCATCTCATGCCGTTCTTCCCTAGGAATGGGCGCGATGAACCGCTCCCACTTGTCCGGGAACATTTCCGAGACGCCGAATTGGTAGTACCAGTCGAGCTCCGCCTTGGTCAGCGTATAGATGCCGCGCAGGATGAGCTCGGAGACGTGCTCCGGATGCGTTTCGGCATAGGCGAGCGCCAGCGTCGAGCCCCAGGAGCCGCCGAACACCTGCCAGCTGTCGACACCGGCCATCTCGCGCAGCCGCTCGATATCGGCAACGAGGTGCCAGGTCGTGTTGGCATGGAGTTCCGCATGCGGCGTCGACCTGCCGCAACCGCGTTGATCGAACAGCATGACATCGTAGAGAGTGGGATCGAAGAGCCGGCGATGGGCGGGCGAGATGCCGCCGCCCGGGCCGCCATGCAGGAAGACGGCGGGTTTGGCGCCGGGCGTGCCGGAGCGCTCCCAATAGATCACGTGGCCGTCGCCGACATCGAGATGGCCGGAGGCATAGGGCTCGATCTCGGGATAGAGCGTGCGCAGTCTCTCGGTCATATCTTCACGCCTTTCGCGGGCCACACCTCGGTGTCGTGGTCGGGATGCTGGAAGGAGATGATCGCCTCCTGCCGTGCGTAGAAATCCTGATCCTTCAGCACCGGCGCCTCGAAGATCGTCTCCACCCAGGGCAGGCGGGCCTCGTAATTGACCTGGATCAGCGGAGCGAGGTCGCTGCGGTCGTCGAAAGTGCCGATCGCAAGCTCCAGCCCGCCCGGATGGCGATAGGTCATCGGCGTGCCGCAATTGCTGCAGAAGCCGCGTTCGATATTGACCGAGGACTGGAAGTAGCTCGGCTCGCCGCGCGTCCATTCCATGCCTTCCTCAGGCGCGGTGACGAGCGCCGAGAAGAAACCGCCGAACTGTTTCTGGCACATGCGGCAATGGCAGATCGAGGGTCGCCCCAGTTTGCCCGAGATGCGGAAGCGCACCGCACCGCACTGGCATCCGCCTGTCTTTATCGTGTCCGTCATGAGCTTTCTCCGAGAGGCCAATTTTGCGTATCGTGGTCGGGGTGCTGATGGTTGCTTGCCGCGATCGCATTCTCGCGGTCGGGTGTTTCAGGTTCTGGTTCCTGCGGCAGGCCGTCAAGCGCGTGAAACCAGGACATCTTGCGGCCGGTGTTCGATTGCATCACCGGCTTGACCGCATCGGGATCGTCGAGCGAGCCGAGCGTGAGGTTGATCGAGTCCGCTTCCGGAATGTCGTAGAACAGCGGCGTGCCGCAATCGCCGCAGAAACCGCGCCGCACCAGATCCGAGGACTGAAACCATTTCGGCGCGCCGCGCGTGAAGGTAAAATCGCTGCGCATCACGCCTGCAAGCGGCATGAAATAATTGCCGGCGGCTTTCTGGCACATGCGGCAGTGGCAGATGTGCGGATAGCCGAGCTCGCCGCTGGCCCGATAACGAACCGCTCCGCACTGGCATCCGCCCGTCTGCTTCGCCAGGCCGGTCAAGTGCGATCCTCCGGCGGCCAGACCGGCGTATCGTGGTCGGGATGCTGATAGGAAACGAGTGCCTTGAGGAAGGATCCTGCAGTCAGATCTGCCTCGGTTCGCTCTCCGGGCAGTTCGTGCAGATGATCGACGAAGCCGATCTTGCCTTCCACGCCCCATTGAACGGTCGGAGGAAGAGATGACGGATCGTCGAATGCGCCTGCTGCAACCGCCATTCCATCCGGTGCCTCATAGGTCAGCGGCGTGCCGCAATCGCCGCAGAAGCCGCGCTCGACGAAATTGGAAGAGCGGAATCTTTTCCGCTCTCCGCGTGTCCATTCGAAATCGGCGCCGCGCACCGAGACCAGCGGCGCATAATAAGCACCGAACGCCTTTTGGCACATGCGGCAATGACAGATCGACGAGTCCTTGATCTCGCCGCTGACGCGGAAACGGATCGCTCCGCATTGGCAGCCGCCGGTATAGGTCGTCATCGACTATTCCTCCCTTGGGATTCCAGCCTGGGCGCCAAGACCCCTCCCAACCCTCCACACAAGGGGGAGGGCTCTCGTGTCGCACCGCCCTCGCTTCCGCCTCGAATGTGTGCGGTTGTGGTGATGTCGCATCGGAGCAGCGCGGCACCGTAGCCCCTCCCCCCTTGTGGGGAGGGGTTGGGGAGGGGTCTTATCCCAACACGCCAATCTCACCGCTTGACCTCCCACGTCGTCACGCGCTCGCCGGTTACCGCATCCTTGCCGTCCTTCAACTGGATGCCCTTTGCCGCCAGTTCGTCGCGGATCTTGTCGGCCTCGGTGAAGTTCTTCGCCTTCAGCATTTCGAGACGCATCGCGACCAGCGCATCGACTGCCGATGCGACGGCTTCGTCGATTTCCATCTTTTTCGGCAACAGGCCCAGAAGGTCGGCCGTTGCGGCAAAGACGGCACGGGCTGTGCGATCTGCATGGGCAGCCTGCGCCAGCGCATGCAATGCCTGCACGGCCGCGACCGTATTGAGGTCGTCGGAAAGCGCGTTCAACACGGTTTTATCGGGCGCCGCATCGCCGGCTTCGGCCGCCGGCCATTTGGCCAGCAGACGTTCGGCTTCTTCCAATCGCTTGATCGAAAAATCGATCGGCTCGCGGTAATGCGTCATCAGCATGGCAAGGCGCAGCACCTGGCCCGGCCATTTGCGTCCGCCGAAGGTTTCCGTGTGCAGCAACTCGTGGATGGTGACGAAATTGCCTTCGGATTTCGACATCTTGCGGCCTTCGACCTGCAGGAAGCCGTTATGCATCCAGACATTCGCCATCACCCCGGTGCCGTGGGCGCAGCGCGACTGGGCGATCTCGTTTTCATGATGCGGGAAGATCAGGTCCAGCCCGCCGCCGTGAATGTCGAAGATATCGCCGAGATAACGCTTGCTCATCGCCGAGCATTCGATGTGCCAGCCGGGCCGGCCGCGGCCCCATGGGCTCTCCCAGCCGGGTTCGTTGTGACTCGACAGCTTCCAGAGCACGAAATCACCCGGATTCTTCTTGTGCGCGTCGACGGCGATGCGCGCGCCGGCCTGCTGTTCGTCGAGCGGGCGCTTCGAAAGTTGACCGTAATCCGCCATGGATTTGGTGTCGAACAGCACTTCGCCCGATGCGACATAGGCATGGCCGTTGCCGATCAGCTTCTCGATGATCTCGGTCATCTCGACGATATTGTCGGTGGCGCGCGGCTCGAAGCTCGGCTCCAGGCAGCCGAGTTCGGCGACATCGGTGTGATATTGCGTCTCGGTCTTTTCCGTGACCGCGCGGATCGCTTCATTGAGCGGCAAGCCCGGATGGTCGCGAAGCGCCCGCGCATTAATCTTGTCGTCGACGTCAGTGATGTTGCGGGCATAAGTGACGTGGTCTTCGCCATAGACATGGCGCAGCAGCCGGAACAGCATATCGAAGACGATGGCTGGCCGGGCATTGCCGATATGAGCGAAGTCATAGACGGTCGGGCCGCAGACATACATGCGGACATTGTTGGGATCGATCGGCGAAAAGACCGATTTTTCCCGTGTCAGCGTGTTGTACAGCTTCAGTTCCGGCGTCGCGTCCATTTCACTCTCCCAAAGGCACGATCAGAAAAATATCGCGACCGGCGGACCGGGGCGTTTCGCATCTTGACTATTTGGGAGACGAAAACGGCCGGGCCAGCGCTCGCGCTAGCGAATAATCTTCCGGCAGATAATGCAGATAACCGTTTTCATGGCGGGTTTTATGGCCCGGTTCGCGCTTCCGGTCAAGGGGCGAAGAGCGATCCAGCGGCAACGGGATCCATCTATCCGCTGAATCGATTGCAGCAACTAACGTCTTTGAAACCGATTAGCGCGCTCTTGAAATTCGTCCGCCATTTTCGGAGCACAAATCTCGCATAGCCAGTTGAGAAGCTGTTGAAAATAGGGGGAAGGAATGCGGAGACTTGCGCGATCGACGATCGGAGCGACTGCAGTTCTGGTGGTCGCATTCGCTGCATATTTCGCATACGATTTCGGGATGCTTCGCTTCAACAATCCCTCTCTAGGCAGTTACCCAATCCAAGGCATCGATGTCAGCCATCACCAGGGCGATATCGATTGGAAGGTCGTTGCCGCGCAGCCGAATGTCCGTTTCGCCTTCATGAAGGCGACCGAAGGCGGAGACCATCGGGATTCCAAGTTCTCCGACAACTGGCAGCGCGCCGGAGATGCTGGAGTGGTCAGGGGCGCTTATCATTTCTTCACCTTCTGCCGTCCAGGCAAGGATCAGGCGCAGAATGTCCTGGCGACCGTGCCGAAGGAGCAGGGAACTCTGCCTATCGCCGTCGATCTGGAGTTTGTCGGCAATTGCAACAAAATTCCGACGCTCGAGGAAATGGTTGCCGAGGTGAACGCCTTCTTCAGCGAGCTGAAGGGCACTTTTCCGGAGAAGCCAATTTTCTACGTCACGCAGGAGTTCTTCGATCAATATCTGAAAGGCAATGAATCCCGCTTTCCCGAGCACTATCTGTGGCTGCGCAGCGTGTTCAGAGAGCCGAAGCAGGCAGCATGCAGCCGTTGGTCGATCTGGCAGTTTGCCGATAACGGCACATTGGACGGCATCCAGGGACCGGTCGACCTCAATGCTCTATGCCCGTCGGAAGCTGGCCTGGCGCATCTGTTCCCAGCAGTTGCAGCGAACTGAGACTCAAGCTTATTCCGGCAGCCGGTAATCGACGAGCTTGTTCTCCCGGACGATGAACAGCTTACCCGTCTCGGTCATATCAGGCCCCAGCAACGGCAGGATCGCCTTTGCGACCTCGGAGGGATGCGGCAGCGTCTGCGGATCTTCGCCGGGCACCGCCTGCGCCCGCATCGCTGTGCGTGTCGCCCCCGGATCGACGCTGGTGACCCGCAGCGGCGTGTTTTGACTTTCGCCGGCCCATGTGCGTGCCAGCGCTTCGACGGCGGCCTTGGAAGCGGAATAGGCACCCCAGAAGGGGCGGCATTTGTGGGCAGCACCCGAAGAGATGATCACCGCGCGGCCGGCATCCGAGCGGGCGAGCAGCGGGTCGACCGAGCGGATCAACCGCCATGTCGCGGTGACGTTGATGGTCATCACCTTCTCGAACACTTTCGCTTCGATATGGCCGATCGGCGAAATGACGCCGAGCACGCCGGCATTGGCGACGAGGATGTCGAGTTTGCCCCAGCGCTCGAAGATCGAGCCGCCGAGCGCGTCGATTGCATTCATGTCGGCAAGGTCGAAGGGCACGAGTGTTGCCGTGCCGCCGATGGCCTTGATCGCATCGTCGAGGTCCTCGAGCCCGCCGACCGTGCGTGCGCAGGCAATCACTTGGGCGCCGGCTTTGGCAAGTTCCAGCGCCGTGAAATAGCCGATGCCGCGCGACGCACCGGTGACGAGTGCGATCTTGCCCTCAAGATTGATATTCATGATGTCGTGTACCCTCACGAAGGGAGAGGGGTGCAGTGCACCCCTCGGGATGGACAATGGAAAAACCGCGCGCCGTGTCAGCCGTTGCTGGCGAGCATGGAAATCTTGTTGCCCATGGACTCGCCGTTCTTGTCGAGCAGGCGGGTCGGATAGTCGCCGGTGAAATAGTGGTCAGTGAACTGCGGCCGGACCGGGTTGCGATCTTCGCCGCCAACGGCACGGTAAAGTCCGTTGATCGACAGGAAGGCGAGCGAATCCGCACCGATATATTTGGCCATGGCTTCGACATCGGCATATTGGTTTGCCAGCAGCTTTTCGGCATCGGGCGTGTCGATGCCGTAGAAATCCGGGAAGAAGATCATCGGACTTGCGACGCGGACATGGACTTCGCGCGCGCCGGCTTCGCGGATCATCTGGACAATCTTGAGAGACGTCGTACCACGAACGATGGAATCATCGACCAGCACCACGCGCTTGCCTTCGATCATCGCCCGGTTGGCCGAATGCTTCAGCTTTACGCCGAAGGCACGGATCTGCTGCGTCGGCTCGATGAAGGTGCGCCCGACATAATGGTTGCGGATAATGCCGTATTCGAAGGGAATGCCGCTCTGTTGCGCATAGCCGAGCGCCGCCGGCGTGCCGCCATCCGGCACCGGCACGATCACGTCGGCATCCACGGGCGATTCCTTGGCGAGGTTCATGCCCATGCTCTTGCGCGTCGTATAGACGTTGCGGCCGCCGACGACCGAATCCGGGCGGGCGAAATAGACATATTCGAACAGGCAGAGGCGTTCCGGCTGCGGCTTGCTGGGCTTGCGCGCATCGATGCTGACTGAACCGTCAGGCTGGATTTCGCAGATGACGACCTCGCCGTTCTCAACGTCGCGGATGAACTTGGCGCCGATAATGTCGAGCGCGCAGGTCTCCGAGCAGAAGATCGGCTTGCCGTCGAGCTCGCCCATCACCAGTGGGCGAATGCCGGTCGGGTCGCGCGCGGCAATCAACTTCGTGCGCGTCATGGCGAGCATCGAATAGCCGCCTTCCATCTGGCGAATGGCGTCGATGAAGCGGTCGGACGTGGAAGCGTGGCGGGAACGGGCGATGAGGTGCAGGACGACTTCGGTATCGGAGGTCGACTGACAGATGGCGCCGGTCGCGATGATCTGGCGGCGCAGCGTCAGGCCGTTGGTGAAATTACCGTTATGGGCAATGGCGATGCCGCCTTCTTCCAGTTCGGCAAAGAGCGGCTGCACGTTGCGCATGGCCACTTCGCCGGTTGTCGAGTAGCGGGTATGACCGATCGTAATGCTGCCGGGCAGGCGGGCAAGCGTCATCGGATTGGTATAGTGGTCGCCGACGAGGCCCATGTGACGCTCTTGATAGAAGCGCTTGCCGTCGAAGGAGACGATGCCGGCCGCTTCCTGTCCACGGTGTTGCAGAGCATGCAGGCCGAGAGCCGTGAGCGCGGCGGCATCGGGATGTCCCAGAATTCCGAAAACCCCGCATTCTTCATGCAGTGTATCTCCGTCGAGCGGATCGTCGGTCGGGAAGGAATGGGACTGGTTCATTTCTGCGGGCCTCTGCTCTCACAAGAATGGATCGGCATTTCCAGAAATAGCTGAGCCCGGCGGAGCTGGAATGCTCGGCCGGACCCTCATTTCATGTCCCGCTCAAATGGCGATTGCCGGATGGCGGGTCAAGCTCTTGAACACTGTGTCAATTCGCCGGCTGCTGTGCGCCGTCTGCGGGCGCGGTCGGTGCGTCTTCCGCCGGAGCTTGGTCGCCCGTCGGCGGAGTGGTACCTTCGGCGCCCTGTGCCGGCGGCTGCAGCTTATCACGGATGCTTTCCGGTATCATCTGGGCAAATTGCTCCGGCAGAACCGATTTCAGCTTCACGACCATCGAATCCAGGAAGGGTTTCGACTTCGCTTCGTTGACCCAGGTCGGACGGTGGTCGACATCGACGAGCCAGTTCCAGAAGGCGACGGCGACGACCAGCAGCAGCACGCCGCGGGCTGCCCCGAACAGGAAGCCGAGCGTGCGGTCGAGTGCGCCGACGCGGCTGTCGATGATGAAATCGGCGATCTTCATCGTAATGAAGGAGATGACGATGAGCGCGATCAGGAAGACGACCGCTGCCGAACCGACGATCGCGATGCGGTCGTCATCAGTATATTTTTTCGCGTAGGGCAGCAGGTACGGATAGAGGTAATAGGCAGCCGCGGCCGAACCGCCCCAGCTCGCAATCGAGAGGATCTCGCGCGAAAAGCCGCGGACCATCGCCAGCACGGCGGAGAAGAGCACGACGCCGATGACAATACCGTCGAAAATCGTAATGGGCATGTAAATTCAACTCCAGGACTGCCGCTTGGCGGCCGTGTCGTGCCTTATCGTGTGCCTCCTATATCATCACCATTCCCGGCAATGAAAGGATCAAACCTCGTCTTCCACACGCAACGCTCCCTTCGATCCGGCGATGCGCGCGACCAGATCCGGCAGGCTTCCGACTTCGCTCCAGCGCCCGCCGGAGCCCTTCGGCAGTTCGGCGGAGGCAGACGGAAGCAGTGCTGCGGAAAAACCCAGCTTCTCGGCTTCCTTGAGACGCTGGGCGGTGTGCGCAACCGGCCGGATGGCGCCCGACAGGCTGACTTCGCCGAAATAGACGCAATCGGCAGGAAGGGCAATACCGGCAAGCGAGGAAACGAGTGCCGAGGCGACGGCAAGATCAGCCGCCGGTTCGGAGATACGGTAACCGCCGGCGACGTTGAGGTAGACGTCGTGCTGGCCGAGTCTGACGCCGCAATGAGCCTCAAGCACTGCGAGGATCATCGACAGCCGCGCCGAATCCCAGCCGACCACGGCGCGCCGCGGCGTGCCGAGCGAGGTTGGGGCCACCAGCGCCTGCACCTCGACGAGAATGGGGCGGGTGCCTTCCATTCCGGCAAAGACGGCAGCACCCGGCGATTTTTCGTTGCGCTCACCAAGGAAGAGCTCGGAAGGATTGGCGACTTCGCGCAAGCCTCTGTCGGACATTTCGAAGACGCCGATCTCGTCGGTCGGGCCGAAACGGTTCTTGACCGTGCGCAGGATGCGGTAGTGATGGCCGCGATCGCCTTCGAAATAGAGCACGGCATCGACCATGTGTTCGACGACGCGTGGCCCGGCGATCTGCCCGTCCTTGGTCACATGCCCGACGAGCACCATGGCGGTCCCTGTCTGCTTGGCGAAACGGATCATTGCCTGCACGCCGGTACGCACCTGCGTCACCGTTCCCGGCGCGGATTCGGCAAGTTCGCTCCACAGCGTCTGGATGGAATCGATGATGACGAGATCCGGCCGCTTGCCCTCGGCGAGCGTCGCCAGAATATCCTCGACATTGGTTTCGGCTGCCAGCATCACGTCGGTATCGGCCGCCGCAAGGCGCTGCGCCCGCAGCCGGACCTGCGCCACGGCTTCCTCGCCGGAGACGTAGATGATCTTGTGGCCGCGCCGCGCAAGGGCGGCGGCTGCCTGCATCAGCAGCGTCGATTTGCCGATGCCGGGATCGCCGCCGATCAGCACCGCCGAACCGCGCACGAAGCCGCCGCCGAGCGCCCGGTCGAGCTCCGACATCGCGGTATGGATGCGTGGCGCTTCCTCGATCTCGCCGGAGAGCGCCGTCAGCGCCACCGGTCGGCCCTTCTTCGGCGTCTTGCCGGGACCGGAGCCGATCCCGCCCATCGGGTCTTCCTCGACGATGGTGTTCCACTCGCCGCAGTTCTCGCATTTGCCGGCCCAGCGGTTATGAACCGTGCCGCAACTCTGGCAGATGAATTGTGTCCTGGCCTTCGCCATCCATTACTCTTTCAGTCCGGGTTCGTGAGCGAAGCGACGCGCCGCTTCACCGAATCATTGTCGTGCTTGAGATAATGGTTATCGCAACGGATCAAAACTAATGATTTCCCCATCAGCGCGCCCGTGCCTATCCTTTGCTTCTGCTTATTTGGAATGATGAAGATGTTCGATTATTCGTTTGCCCACTGGCTTGCATTTCTGTCGGCGGCGGTTCTGCTCAACCTCTCGCCCGGTCCCGACATCGCCTTCATCCTCGGTCACACGATGAGAAGCGGAAAACGTGCCGGTTTTTCCGCGCTGTTCGGCGTCTGGTCCGGCGCCTGCCTGCACGTGCTGATGGCTGCACTCGGCCTCTCCGCCATACTTGCCGCTTCCGCCGTCGCCTTCTCCACGGTCAAATGGATCGGCGCCGCCTATCTCGTCTGGCTCGGCATTCAGGCTTTGCGCTCCGGTGGCGGCGATGGCCTGATAAAGGCTGCCGGTGAAAGTTTGCCGGTTGCAAGAATCTATCGGCAGGGAATTCTGGTGTCGCTGCTCAATCCGAAAGTGGCAATATTCTTCCTGGCCTTCCTGCCGCAATTCGTCGTCGAAGGGGCAGGGCCGGCATGGGCGCAGCTCATGCTGCATGGCGGGCTCATCATCGTCGTCGCCGCCTTCATCGAACCGCCGCTCGTCCTTCTCGGCGGGCGCCTTGCGGATGCAATCAGGCATAATCAAAAAGTCGGCCTCTGGCTCGATCGCGGCCTCGGTGCGCTTTTCCTCGCGCTCGGTGTCCGTCTCGCCCTCAGCAGCCGCTGATAAAAAGCCGCTATTCCTCGGCCACGTAGCGCCGCTCGTGGCGAAGCCCCATGCCGGTCAGGATCTCGTATCCGATCGTGCCGGATGTCCGCGCCACATCGTCCACCGGCAGGTTCTTTCCGAACAGCTCGACATAATCCCCGGCGCGAACCGCGTTGTCAGGCAGGTCGGTGATATCGAAGATCGTCAGGTCCATGGTGATCCGGCCGGCAACCGGCACCTTGTGTCCGGCGATGAAGCCTTGCCCGCCTTGCGGCACCACCTGGCGCAGCGGCACGCCGCCGCTCGACTGGCTGCGCATGTAGCCGTCGGCATAACCGGCCGAGGCGATCGCCAGCCGGCTCTCGCGGCGAAGCTGCAGCGCCCGTCCATAGCTGACGGTCTCGCCGGCCTCGACGCTGCGCACCTGGATGATGCGCGCTTCCGCGGTTGCGACCGGCCGCATCGGGTTCGCCATGCCGCTGACCGCTTCGCCGCCATAGAGTGCGATGCCGGGACGGGTCAGGTCGAAGTGATAATCCTCACCGAGAAAGATGCCGGCCGAAGCGGCAAGGCTTGAATCGATGCCTTCATAGGCGGCGCTAACCCTGTGGAATGACTCGAGCTGCTGCCGGTTCATCGCATGGGTGGGATCGTCGGCGCATGCGAGGTGGCTCATGACAAGCACGGGCGCGAAGCTCGCCGGCCGTGAGACGTCGGCGGCGAGCGCGATCGCATCGTCGATATGCAGTCCGAGCCGATTGAAGCCGGTATCGACATGCAGCGCGCAGGGGTAGTCGCCGTAATCGGCAAGCACCGCCATCCAGAAGGCGAGCTGTTCGTCGGAGGAAATCACCGGCACCAGATCGTTTTCGAAGAAGCGCCGCTCGGTGCCCGGCCAGATGCCTGAGAGCACGAAGATGCGCGCCTCGGGCGCATAGAGGCGAAGTGTTACACCCTCGTCGACGGTCGCGACGAAGAAGTCGCGCGCGCCGGCCATATAGAGCGCTTCGCCGGCATCCTCGATGCCCATGCCGTAAGCGTCCGCTTTGACGACTGCCGAGGAGCGCGCCGCACCGGAGCGGCGCGCCATGTCGCGCCAGTTCTCTGTCAGGGCGGTCAGGTCGACGGTCAGCCGCAGGCCGGCCGAGGCAAAATTGTCGTCTTCGGGGGCGTCGAAAAATTCGCTCATGATCCACATCGAAAAGAGGCCGGAGAAGGATTCTCCGGCCAGTTTAAAGATCAACTATGTCAAGGGAAAGCCCGGCGCTGCATTGCAGCATCCGCACGATCAGTGCTCTTCATATTGGGTGAAGGAGGGATCGGCGAGATCGGCAAAGCGTGTGAATTCCGCCTGGAAGGCGAGCTTCACTGTGCCTGTCGGCCCGTGGCGCTGCTTGGCGATGATAACGTCGGCCGTGCCCTTCACCTTGTCGAACAGCGCTTCCCATTCCGGATATTTCGGATCGTGGATGTCGCGCGGCTCCGAATTCTTGACGTAATATTCCTCGCGGAACACGAAGAGCACGACGTCGGCGTCCTGCTCGATCGAGCCGGATTCGCGAAGGTCGGACAGCTGCGGCCGCTTGTCGTCTCGGCTTTCGACCTGACGCGAGAGCTGCGACAGCGCGATGATCGGAACGTTGAGCTCCTTGCCGAGCGCCTTGAGGCCGGTGGTGATCTGGGTGATTTCCTGCACGCGGTTGTCGCTGGATTTGCCCGAGCCGGTCATCAGCTGAATGTAATCGACCACAAGCACGTCGAGGCCGCGCTGGCGCTTCAGACGGCGCGCGCGGGCCGAAAGCTGCGCGATCGAGATACCACCGGTCTGGTCGATATAAAGCGGCACCTTCTGCATCATCATTGAGCAGGCGACGAGCTTTTCGAAATCGGCATCGTTGATGTCGCCGCGGCGGATCTTCGAGGAGGAGACTTCCGTCTGCTCGGAGATGATACGGGTGGCGAGCTGTTCCGACGACATTTCGAGCGAATAGAAGCCGACGACGCCGCCGTTCTTTGCCTTCATGCTGCCGTCCGACTGGACTTCGCCTTCGTAGGCGGCGGCGATATTGTAGGCGATGTTGGTGGCAAGCGAGGTCTTGCCCATGCCCGGACGTCCGGCAAGCACGATCAAGTCCGACCGCTGCAGGCCGCCCATCTTGGAATCCAGCGAATGGATGCCGGTGGAAATGCCGGAAAGCCCGCCGTCGCGCTCCTTGGCGACGGCCGCCATGTCGATCGCCAGCGCAACCGCATCGTTGAAGGCCTGGAAGCCGCCGTCGTAGCGGCCGTTTTCCGCCAGTTCGAAGAGGCGGCGTTCGGTATCCTCGATCTGCGACTGCGGCGGCATGTCGAGCGGAGCGTCATAGGCGATGTTGACGACGTCCTCGCCGATGGTGATCAGCGCCCGGCGCAGCGCCAGGTCGTAGATCGCCCGGCCGTAATCCTCGGCATTGATGACGGTGACGGCATTGCTGACGAGGCTCGCCAGATATTGCGAAACCGTCATGTCGCCGACCTTCTCGTCGGCCTTCAGGAAGGTCTTGATCGTCACCGGATTGGCGATCTTGCCCATGCGGATGATATCGCCGGCAACCTCGAAGATCTTCCGGTGCAGCGGCTCATAGAGATGGATCGGCTTCAGGAAGTCCGACACCCGGTAATAGGCGTCGTTGTTCATCAGGATCGCACCCAGAAGCGCCTGCTCGGCTTCGATATTGTTGGGTGCCTCGCGATAATGCTGCTCCGACGGAGCAACGGCTGCAATCTTTCGAGCGGCGTCGTTCATCATCATCCGTTCTGTCTTTTTCCAGCTCCGGATTTGCAATTCCGGACGCGAAAATCAAGAGGCTACGAAAGGAGCGGGGGCTCGCTTCGTCTAAATCCTGAACGCTGTGCACGTTGTTCGACTTCTCCACAGTCTTGGGCGACACAAAGGAGAAATACTGGCAGTGTCACCCGCACGACACGGTATGGCGCCGACTCAGCCCATCCGTTTCGGAGAATGTCATTTTAGCGCGCTGCGATAAGGCACGCAGCAAAAACATCCGGAAGATCCCCTTAAAAAAAGCGAACCGATCGGCAGCTCACATCGAAGGGATGGAAACGAAAAAGCCCGGCGCGGTGGCCGGGCTTCTCTCTCGCGGATCGCTCCGACGAGAA
This sequence comes from Rhizobium aouanii, assembly GCF_037002925.1. Lineage (NCBI taxonomy): Bacteria > Pseudomonadati > Pseudomonadota > Alphaproteobacteria > Hyphomicrobiales > Rhizobiaceae > Rhizobium > Rhizobium aouanii. The sequence goes on along the minus strand of NZ_JBAMYD010000012.1, from coordinate 51,774 downwards.
TTATGCTTCGTCTTCGTCGATGCCATCGGCTTCCGGATCGAAGAAATCCTCAGGACGCAGCGCGTCTTCGTCGACGCCGTAGATCGCGTCGACCGAGGTGAGTTCTTCGCCCTTGGACTGGCGCTCTGCCTCTTCGGCAGAACGGGCAACGTTCAGCTCGACGTGGATTTCGACTTCGGCATGCAGCTGCAGCTCGACCTTGTGCAGGCCGATCGACTTGATCGGGGTGTTGAGGTGAACCTGGTTGCGGCCGATGTTGAAGCCTTCGGCTGCGAGAATGTCGACGACGTCACGGGCGGCAACCGAACCGTAGAGCTGGCCGGTTTCGCCGGCGGAGCGCACGACGATGAAGGACTTGCCGTCGAGAACGTCGGCGACCGTCTGGGCTTCCGACTTGCGCTCGAGGTTGCGGGCTTCGAGCGTCGCGCGCTCGGCTTCGAAGCGGGTCTTGTTGGCGGCGTTGGCGCGCAGCGCCTTGCCGAGCGGCAGCAGGTAGTTGCGGGCAAAGCCGTCGCGAACTTTTACGGTTTCGCCCATCTGGCCGAGCTTGGAGATGCGTTCGAGAAGGATGACTTGCATTTTCTTTTTCCTTTCTTGTGTCTCAGATTTTCGTATCGGATTGTTTGGGGATATCAGCATCTTTCGTCGGGGTCAGTGCGATCGCCTTGCGCGTATCGCTGAGACCGAGGACGAGGATGAGGAGAGCTGGCAGCAGCATGAGCATCGAGGCCAGATAGCAGAGGACGAGGGCCGGTATGCGCCAGTCCTTGCCGCGCGTGCGGAAATGCAGCGAGGCGAAACCGGAGAGCATGAAGCCGGCGCCGAAGGCGCCGATCACGGTCGCACCGACCAGTGCCGGAACGCCGCCGAAGAAGCAGGCGGCAAGCCCGGCCAGGAAGATGAAGATCGAGTTGCGGTTCATCCGCAGCGACGAGGGAATGTCCTCGCGCGGACGAAGGCCGCGGCCGGAGGCTGCGACGATGCGCACGGCAAAATAATAGGCGGCAAACAGCATGCTGACCCACATGCCGCCCTGCAAAGCCGGCAGCATCAGCAGGATCAGCGACTTGGTCTGCGCGGTCGCTGCAGGATCAGGCATGAATTCCGGCTGCTGCTGCTTGAGCGAGGTGATCAGCAGATCGACGATCGGATCGGTAATTTCGGGCCCGTAGCCGATGATCACACCGATGACGATGACGGCGAGCGTTACCAGACCGCACAGATGCAGCAGGATATCGGAGAGCGGGTACCAGGCAAGCAGATGGTCGGGGCCGCCGAGTTCGGCGGCCGGACGCGCCAGATTGGCGAGATGGCTCAGCCAACCGGCCGGCAGCAGCGTCACCATCGTCATGATCAGCGCGAAGGAAGGCGAGATCAAGATCGCGCCGAGTGCCGCGGCGGTGACGACGGCCGAGACCGCGGCGGCATTGCCCCAGCCGAGCCCGACGATCAGGATCGGCAGAGCCGAAGCCGTGTAGAGAAGCGCGCTGAAAAACGACGGCTGCATGCTCGCGCCCAGCACCAGCAGGGCGGCGGTCAATCCGGCGAGTGCGCCGATCAGCAGCGTTTTAATGTTCGGTCGTTTCAAGGTCGCTGTCCTGCTTCATCAAGCAGTTAGAGGATGTTGCTGAATCAAATTCAGAAACGTCTCAACATGGGTTTTAAGAGTTCCGATCCGCGCCCATCGCGGAAGGGAGAAGAGAAGGCACGAATGCCTTCCCTCAAGGGTGTGTGCGTCGGCCGATGATCAGGCGACGACGTATGGCAGCAGGCCGAGGAAACGGGCGCGCTTGATCGCCTGGGCGAGCTCGCGCTGCTTCTTCTGGGAAACGGCCGTGATGCGGGACGGAACGATCTTGCCGCGCTCGGAAATGTAGCGCTGCAGCAGGCGGACGTCCTTGTAGTCGATCCGCGGTGCGTTGGCGCCGGAGAACGGGCAGGTCTTGCGGCGGCGATGGAACGGGCGGCGGACCGGAGCGGAGGAAGTTTCAGACATATCTCAGATCTCCCTTATACACGGTCTTCGCGCGGACGGCGCGGACGGTCGTCACGGTCGCCGAAGCCACCTTCACGCGGCGGACGCGGGCCACGGTCACGATCGCCGAAGCCGCCTTCACGCGGGCCACGGCCGCCTTCGCGCGGACGGTCGTCACGGTCGCGCTTCTGCATCATGGCAGACGGACCTTCTTCATGCTTCTCGACGGCGATCGTCATGTAGCGAAGAACGTCTTCGCTGATGCGCATCTGACGTTCCATTTCCTGGACGGCAGCCGCCGGTGCATCGATGTCCATCAGGGCGTAGTGCGCCTTGCGGTTCTTCTTGATGCGGTAGGTGAGGGACTTGAGGCCCCAGTTCTCGATACGCCCGACCTTACCGCCATTCGCTTCGATCACACCCTTGTACTGTTCTACGAGGGCATCGACCTGCTGAGCGGAAATATCCTGCCGGGCAAGGAATACATGTTCATAAAGAGCCATGACAGCTTTGCCTTTCTTGCGTTTGGTTCAACCCGATATTCGGCGGCTAAGCCTCAACGACTGCTCCTGATTGGGCGGACCCAGGCAAGAAAGCGTTTCCGAGACGGTCGAGAGCGGAGACACGGGAGGCTGGAACGCTTCCGTTCCGAACGATTTCCATGAGGAAACCGGCCCTCCGTTCAGCCACCAGCCAGAAGACCGGGTTAACGAACAGGGCGGCTTATACGGATTTTTTGGGCAAAGGCAAGCGCAATCGGACACCCGAACCCGATGCCGGCCAATGGTCGGCATCGGGCAGGCGCCAAACAAATAGGATCAAAGCGTCAGCGGATACTGCCGGTGCACCTTGGCGATTTCCGCCAAGATCTCGTTCGAAAGCGTAATATCTGCCGCGCCGATATCGATTTTCAACTGCTCCATCGACGTCGCGCCGATGATGACCGAGGCCATGAAGGGACGCGACAGGCAGAAGGCGAGCGCCATCGCTGCCGGGTCGATGCCGTATGTTGCGGCGATCTCCAGATAGGCTTTGGTCGCCGGCTCCTGTAGCGGCTGCAGGCGGCCGCCAATATCGGGGTTGATCGAACCGCGCGAACCTTTCGGCCTGCCGCCGTCGATATATTTGCCGGAGAGGATGCCGCCGGCGAGCGGCGAATAGGCGAGCAGCCCGACATCCTCATGATGCGAGAGTTCGGCGAGATCGAGATCGAAATGGCGGTAGAGCAGGTTGTATTCGTTCTGAACGCTGGCGACCCGCGGCAGGCTCTTCTGTTCGGAGAGCGTCAGGTATTTCTGTATGCCCCAGGTGGTTTCATTGGAAAGGCCGATCGCGCGGATCTTGCCCTCCTTCACCAGAGCGCCGAGCGCTTCCAGGATGTCGAGCATATTGGCGACCGCCTTGTCGCGATCCTGGGTGAACGGGTTGTAGCTCCAGTTCTGGCGGAAATGGAAATGGCCGCGGTTCGGCCAGTGGATCTGGTAGAGGTCGACGTAGTCCGTCTTCAGCCGCGTCAGGCTGGCCTCGAGCGCCAGGCGGATATTCTTTGCATCCGCACCTTCGCCGCCGCGCAGATACTCGCGGCCGCGGCCGGCGACCTTGGTGGCGAGAACGATATCGCCGCGCTTGCCGGTCTTATTGAACCAGCTGCCGATATAGTCTTCGGTCCAGCCCTGTGTCGCGGCCGAAACCGGGGTGGTTGGATAAAGTTCGGCCGTATCGAAGAAATTGACGCCCTTTTCGACGGCGTAATCCATCTGCGCATGCGCATCGGCTTCGTTGTTCTGCGAACCCCAGGTCATGGTGCCAAGGCAAATCTCTGAAACGGAAATATCGGTGCGGCCTAGTGAATGGTACTTCATGGAAAAACCTTGGGAGAGAGGTGAAAGCCTTGGGAAGGTCCGGGCAAATCTAGGCTGGAATTGGCGGAGCGCAAGAGCAAAAACCGGGCTTTTGCGTGCATGCGAGAGGCTTTGCGGAGAATGAGCCGCCACTTGACTCTGCCGGAAAGAATGTCAATTGGAGGCAAAACAGCCTCAAGGGGCGCAATCAGGGCATCAGCCAGGGACATGAGAATGACCATTGCTTTCACTTTTCCCGGTCAGGGCAGTCAGGCCGTCGGCATGGGCAAGGATCTCGCCGAGAATTTCGCGGAAGCCCGCGCGGTTTTCCAAGAAGTCGATGAGGCACTCGGTGAAAAGCTTTCGGACGTCATGTTCAACGGTCCCGAGGATATGTTGACCTTGACTGCGAACGCCCAGCCGGCGCTGATGGCCGTCTCCATCGCCGTCGTCCGCGTATTGGAGGCCAAAGGGCTGGATCTGAAGTCCAAGGTCGCCTATGTCGCCGGCCACTCGCTCGGCGAATATTCGGCACTTTGCGCCGCCGGCAGCTTTTCGCTCGCCGACACTGCGCGGCTGTTGCGCATCCGCGGCAATGCCATGCAGGCCGCCGTCCCCGTCGGCGTCGGCGCCATGGCAGCGATCATCGGCCTCGAACATGCCGACGTCGTTGCCGTCTGTGAGGCCGCGGCCGCTATCGGCGCCTGCCAGATCGCCAACGACAATGGCGGCGGCCAGATCGTCATCTCGGGCGAGAAGGCAGCCGTCGAAAAGGCGGCCGCCCTTGCGACCGACAAGGGCGCCAAGCGCGCCATTCTGCTGCCAGTCTCTGCTCCGTTCCATTCGACGCTGATGGCGCCTGCCGCCGACGCCATGCGCGAAGCGCTGGCAAAAGTCGCCAAGTCCGATCCCGTCGTGCCCGTCATCGCCAATGTCCGTGCCGCCCCGGTGACCGGCGCCGACGAGATCGCCGGCCTGCTGGTCGAGCAGGTGACCGGTCAGGTCCGCTGGCGCGAGACGGTGGAATGGTTCGCCGCAAATGGCGTGACGACGCTTTATGAACTCGGTTCCGGCAAGGTGCTGACCGGCCTTGCCCGCCGCATCGACAAGACGATCAACGGCATCTCCGTCAACGGTCCGGCGGATATCGACGCGGCCGTCGCCGCCCTCATGGCCTGATTGGTATTTCCGGACACCGGGTTTGGTGTCCCTGTTATAAGGAACTTTTCCATGCTCGATCTTTCCGGCCGCAAGGCTCTCGTCACAGGCGCATCGGGCGGTATCGGCGAGGAAATCGCCCGCCTTCTTCATAAGCAAGGCGCCATCGTCGGCCTGCATGGCACCCGCGTCGAGAAGCTGGAAGCGCTGGCCGCCGATCTCGGCGAGCGCGTCAAGATCTTCCCGGCCAACCTCTCCGACCGTGATGAGGTCAAGGCGCTCGGCCAGAAAGCCGAGGCCGATCTCGAAGGCGTCGACATCCTCGTCAACAATGCCGGCATCACCCGCGACGGCCTGTTCGTGCGCATGAGCGACGAGGACTGGGACAGCGTCATCGAAGTGAACCTGACGGCGACCTTCCGCCTGACGCGCGAATTGACGCATCCGATGATGCGTCGCCGCTATGGCCGCATCATCAACATCACCTCCGTCGTCGGCGTCACCGGCAATCCGGGCCAGGCCAATTACTGCGCCTCCAAGGCCGGCATGATCGGCTTTACCAAGTCCCTGGCGCAAGAAATTGCCACCCGCAACGTGACGGTCAACTGCGTCGCACCGGGCTTCATCGAGAGCGCCATGACCGGCAAGCTGAACGACAAGCAGAAGGAAGCGATCATGGGAGCGATCCCGATGAAGCGCATGGGCACGGGCGGCGAGGTGGCTTCGGCGGTTGCTTACCTCGCGTCCTCCGAGGCCGCCTATATGACGGGCCAGACACTGCACGTAAACGGCGGCATGGCGATGATCTGAAACGACAAACTGTTGGCATGGGAATAATTCCGCCAATAGCATGTTGAGCAATCACGAACCGTTGATTTTCTGGCTTTGCGGCAGACATAAAGCATGTTAAGCGGGCCATGACTGTGAACAGTCGTCCCGAGAAAGCAGACGGACCGGCGGGCTTTTTGCAAGCCTGGGACATCTCTGAAGCCGGGTAAACGAGTTTGCCGAGGATGTCTGAAAACATCGCAGGCTGAAACAGGGTAGGGGTGCCGCGATGGCATTCCGATCAGGACATAAGGTCGAGGAAACCGACATGAGCGATATCGCAGAACGCGTAAAGAAAATTGTTATTGATCATCTTGGCGTCGACGCCGACAAGGTCGTCGAGAGCGCCAGCTTTATCGACGATCTGGGCGCTGACTCGCTCGACACGGTCGAACTTGTCATGGCTTTCGAAGAAGAATTCGGCGTTGAAATTCCTGACGACGCTGCCGACTCGATCCTGACGGTCGGCGATGCAGTGAAGTTTATTGAGAAGGCCCAGGCCTGATCCTGTGAATTTGAGAAAGGGCGGGCCTGGAGTCCGCCCTTTTCTTTTCGGCATATTTCTCCATAGAACATAAGAGACGGGGGAAAGCACGCGATGAAACGTGTCGTCATCACCGGTACCGGCATGGTATCACCCTTGGGATGCGGAACCGAGGTGACGTGGTCCCGGCTGCTTGCCGGTCAGAACGGCGCCCGCCTCGTCACCGAATTCGAGGTCGACGACCTTCCCGCCAAGATCGCCTGCCGTATTCCTATCGGTGACGGCACCGACGGCACCTTCAATGTCGATCAGTGGATGGAGCCGAAAGAGCAGCGCAAGGTCGACCCCTTCATCATTTACGGCATGGCCGCCGCCGACATGGCGCTTGCCGATGCCGGCTGGCATCCTGAAACCGATGAGGACCAGATTGCCACCGGCGTGCTGATCGGCTCCGGCATCGGCGGCATCGAAGGCATTGTCGAGGCGGGTTACACCCTGCGCGACAAGGGCCCGCGCCGCATCTCCCCCTTCTTCATTCCCGGCCGCCTGATAAACCTCGTCTCCGGCCAGGTCTCGATCCGCCACAAGCTGCGCGGACCCAATCATTCGGTCGTCACCGCCTGCTCGACGGGCGCGCATGCGATCGGCGATGCTGCGCGCCTGATCGCGCTTGGCGATGCCGACGTCATGGTCGCCGGCGGCACGGAATCCCCCGTCAGCCGCATTTCGCTTGCAGGTTTTGCCGCCTGCAAGGCGCTGTCGACCCAGCACAACGACGATCCGCAGAAGGCGTCGCGTCCCTATGATCGCGACCGCGACGGCTTCGTCATGGGCGAAGGCGCCGGCATCGTCGTGCTTGAAGAGCTGGAACACGCCAAGGCGCGGGGTGCCAGGATCTATGCCGAAATCGTCGGTTACGGCCTGTCGGGCGACGCCTATCACATCACCGCACCCTCCGAAGACGGCGAGGGCGCCGGCCGCTGCATGGCGATGGCGCTGAAGCGCGCCGGGCTAACGCCGGCCGATATCGATTACATCAATGCCCACGGTACCTCGACCATGGCCGACACGATCGAACTCGGCGCCGTCGAGCGGCTGGTCGGCAATGCGGCGTCGAAGATTTCCATGTCCTCGACCAAATCGGCGACAGGACACCTTCTCGGTGCTGCCGGCGCCATCGAGGCGATCTTCACCACACTCGCCATTCGCGACAATATCGCGCCACCGACGCTCAATCTCGACAATCCCGAACGGGAGACGGCGATCGATCTTGTTCCGCACAAGGCGCGTGAGCGAGACATCAATGTGGCGCTGTCCAACTCGTTCGGATTCGGCGGCACGAACGCTTCGCTCGTACTGCGCCGTTACGCGCAATAAGAGTCCTGCAAGCGGTGTGACGGGTCTCCCTTGCACCGCAAACCGGCCGTCCTCTACGTTGCGTAAGGGGGCGTGCGAAAGCATAACGACCGGCAGTGGCGTCGTTGAACGGCGGCAGAACCTGCTTTTGCCGCATTGCTTCGCGAAATAGCGAAGTGAGGGTCAAGTTTTAGAGGATTGCCGGTGAGCGATACGACGAACCAGAGCAACGATACCCCGCAGGGCGAGAACGACCGGCAGGCGCAGAAGGGACCGATTATCCCGAAGTCGCCGAGCGAAGCCCTGCGTCCGGAACGCGTTCCGGAGCCGCCGAAGCGGTCCAAGAAAGCCCGCGGCCAGATCGTTCTTTTCCTGAACTTCATCATGACGATGGCGGTTCTGGTCTGCGTCGTCGCCATCATCGGCTTCTACTACGCCACATCGACCTATCGGAACCCGGGTCCGCTGCAGACCAACACCAATTTCATCGTCCGCAACGGCGCTGGTCTGACCGAAATCGCCTCGAACCTCGAGCGCAACGCGATCATCAGCGATGCCCGCATCTTCCGTTATCTCACGGCAACGCATCTTTCTGCCGGTGAGAGCCTGAAGGCGGGTGAATACGAGATCAAGGCAAGGGCCTCCATGAGGGATATCATGGAGCTGCTGAAATCGGGCAAGTCCATTCTCTATTCCGTTTCCTTCCCCGAGGGTCTGACTGTCCGCCAGATGTTCGACCGCATGCTGCAGGATACCGTGCTGGAGGGCGACTTGCCGGCGGCATTGCCGGCCGAGGGCAGCCTGCGTCCGGATACCTACAAATTCTCGCGCGGCACCAAGCGCTCGGAAATCATCGAACAGATGGCGGCTGCGCAGCAGAAGCTCGTCGATCAGATCTGGGACAAGCGTGACTCGTCGCTGCCGCTGCGGTCCAAGGAGGAGTTCGTGACACTCGCCTCGATCGTCGAAAAGGAAACCGGGGTTCCCGACGAGCGTGCTCATGTCGCCTCCGTTTTCCTGAACCGGCTCGGCAAGGGCATGCGCCTGCAGTCCGACCCAACGATCATCTACGGCCTCTTCGGCGGCGAGGGTAAACCGGCCGACCGGCCGATCTACCAGTCGGACCTGAAGCGGGACACACCTTACAACACCTATGTCATCAAGGGTCTGCCGCCGACGCCGATCGCCAATCCCGGCAAGGATGCGCTGGAAGCCGTCGCCAATCCCTGGAAGACGCAGGATCTCTATTTCGTCGCCGACGGCACCGGTGGCCATGTTTTCTCTGCGACGCTCGAGGAGCACAATGCCAACGTCAAGCGCTGGCGCAAGCTCGAAGCCGACAAGGGTTCGGACCCGAACATCGCAGTCGACGGCCAGCCGGAAGATCAGCCGGCGGATAATGGCGCGACCGCCGCGCCGCCGAAGAAAAAGAAGATCAACTGAGACTTTCGGGAGGCTCGCATGGCTTTGCAGTCCATGACCGGTTTTGCGCGGCGCGAGGGAACGAGCGGCCGCTGGCGCTGGGCATGGGAACTGCGCTCGGTCAACGGCAAGGGTCTCGACCTGCGCCTGCGCCTGCCGCCCGGTCTCGAACGCATGGAGGCAGAGGTCCGCCGCCTCGCCGGCGAAAGTTTCAGCCGCGGCAACCTGCAGGCATCGCTATCCGTCAGCGCCGACGAGAACCGTTTCGAGGCGGTGCTGAACAAGGAGGCTCTTGCCGCTGTGCTGGCCATGCGCGAGCAGTTGGACGGTGTCATCGATCCGGCGCCGCTGAAGCTAGATACGCTGCTTCTGGTACGCGGCATCGTCGAATTCCGCGAAAGCGAGGATGGTGAGGAGGCGCTTGCCGCCCGTGACGCCGATATCGCTGCCGGCCTGCTGGCCGCGCTTGCCGATCTGAGAGCAATGCGCGAACAGGAAGGATCGGCACTGGCCCGCATTCTTCACGACCACGTCACGACGATCGAAGGCCTGACACGGACGATCGAGCTTGATCCCTCGCGCTCGCCGCAGGAGATCGCCGCGCGGCTTGCCGCGCAGGTCGCCTTGTTGATGGACGGCATGGCCGCACTCGACCGCGACAGGCTGCATGCCGAAGCCGCATTGCTGGCGACCAAGGCGGATCTGCGCGAGGAAATCGATCGTCTGAAGGCCCATATCGCCGCAGCGCGCGATCTCCTGGTGAAAGGTGGCCCAGCCGGGCGCCGGCTGGACTTCCTTGCACAGGAATTTAACCGCGAATCGAATACCATCTGCTCGAAGTCGAATGCCTCGGCGGTCACCGCCGCCGGCATCGAGTTGAAAGTCGTGATCGACCAGTTCCGCGAGCAGGTCCAGAATTTGGAGTAAGACATGAAACCGGCGAAATCCTCGCCCGTGCAGATCGCCCGCCGCGGTCTGATGCTTGTCATCTCGTCGCCATCTGGCGCCGGCAAGTCCACCATCGCGCGCACGCTGCTGGAGACCGACAGGCAAATCGGCCTTTCCGTCAGCGTCACCACGCGCCAGCGCCGCCCGAGCGAAGTTGAGGATGTGCATTACCACTTCAAGAGCGTGCGCGAGTTCGAGCGGCTGCGCGATAGCGACGCGCTGCTCGAATGGGCCGAGGTGCATGGCAATTTCTACGGCACGCCGCGCGAACCGGTCGAGCAGGCCATGGCCGAAGGCCGCGACATGCTCTTCGACATCGACTGGCAGGGCGCCCAGCAATTGCAGGAGAAGATGTCGGCCGACGTCATCTCGATCTTCGTGCTGCCGCCGACCATGACCGAGCTTCAGTCGCGGCTGCACCGCCGGGCCGAGGATTCCGAGGAGGTCATCCAGACGCGCCTCGCCAACAGCCGCGCCGAGATCGCCCACTGGCGCGAATACGACTATGTCATCGTCAATGACGATCTCAACGCCGCCCTCGACGCCGTCCAGTCGATCGTCAAGGCCGAACGCCTGCGCCGCGACCGCCGCCATGGCATGTTCGACTTCGTCCGCGAGTTGCTGGAAGAGACGCCGTCGCTTTAAAGCGTGATGCCGAAAAGTCTGCGCGATTTCGCGATGAGACATCAGATCTGAAAGATTGCGACGCACTTTAAAGGCTGTTCGCCAGCAGGCAGAACTCCTCGACGGACAAAGTTTCCGCCCGACGCGCCGGATCGATCCCGGCCTTAACGAGCAGGCTCTCGCCGCCGAGCGATTTCAGGCTTTGGCGCAGCATCTTGCGGCGCTGGCCGAAGGCCGCCTGTGTTACTTTTTCCAGATTGCCGACAGCGCAGGGGATCGGGTTTTCGCGGGGGGTCAGTTGCACGACCGTCGACGTCACTTTCGGCGGCGGCGTGAAGGCTTGCGGCGGCACGTCGAAGGCCATGCGTGCCTCCGTCCGCCAGCCGCAGAGCACGCCGAGACGGCCGTAATGGTCGTCGTCTTCGTTGGCGACGATACGCTCGCCGACTTCCTTCTGAAACATCAGCGTCAGCGACTGCCAGAACGGCGGCCAGGCTTTCGGCAGCAGCCAGTTGACCAGCAACTGCGTGCCGACATTGTAGGGCAGGTTGGCGATGATCTTGATCGGCCCTTCCGGCGCCAATGTCTCGAAATCCGTCTTCAGCGCATCGCCTTCGATCACCTCCAGCCGTCCGGGATAATGATCGGCGATCTCGGCAAGTGCCGGCAGGCAGCGTGTATCCCGCTCGATGGCGATAACCTTCCTGGCGCCGAGCGCCAAGATCGCGCGCGTCAGTCCGCCGGGGCCGGGGCCGACCTCGAAAACGGTCGCATCCTCGAGCGCCTCCGCCGTGCGGGCGATCTTCTGCGTGAGGTTGAGGTCGAGCAGGAAATTCTGCCCGAGCGCCTTTCGTGCATCGAGGCCGTGACGCTGGATGACGTCGCGAAGCGGCGGCAGGCCATCAAGTGCTGCCATCAGCGGCGGCTTTCCGCGCTGCGGCCGAGCTGGGCGGCGAGCTTCAGCGCCGCAACGAGGCTGTGCTCGCGCGCCAGTCCCTTGCCGGCAATGCCGAAAGCGGTGCCGTGATCCGGCGAGGTGCGCACGAAGGGAAGACCGAGCGTGACGTTGACGCTGTCATCGAAACCAAGTGCCTTGGCGGGGATCAGCGCCTGATCGTGATACATGCAGACGGCGACGTCGTATCGTGCCCGTGCCTCGTCATGGAACATCGTATCGGCGGGCAGGGGGCCGATCGCATCGATGCCCTCGTCGCGCAGGCGCTCGATCGCCGGACGGATGACGTCCTCGTCCTCCGTGCCGATCGCCCCGCCTTCGCCAGCATGCGGGTTGAGGCCGGCAACGGCAAGCCGCGGCGCCTCGATGCCGAAGCGCTGCCTCAGATCTTCATGGGCGATCCGGCAGGTTTCCATGATCAGTTCGCCCGTCAGCGCCTGCGGCACGTCGCGGACCGGAATATGGATGGTGACGGGAATGGCCCGGAGCTTCGGTCCGGACAGCATCATTACCGGTGTTACCGGCCGGCCGGTCGCCCTCGCGGCGAGATCCGCGAGAAATTCGGTATGGCCGGGAAACCGGAAACCCGCCTCGTAAAGCACGGCCTTGGCGATCGGATTGGTAACGACTGCGAGCGCCTCGCCGTGAATGACAAGCGACACGGCTTTCTCGATCGACGCGATCGTGCCTTTCGCCGTTGCCGCATGCGGTTCGCCGGCCACGACCTCGATACCGGCCGATATGGTCATGACGGGCAGCGCATCGGCAAACATGCCGGCGGCCTTGCTGGCTTCATCGGTCTCGCGGATCGAGACCGCCAGATTGAGCTGGCGGGCTCTCAACGCCAGAACATCGGGGTCGCCGATCAGGAAGAAAGGCGGCAGCCCGAGTTCTCGCCGCCTCAGCCAAGCCATCAGAGTAATATCCGGCCCGATGCCGGCGGGGTCGCCCTGGCTCAGCACAAGCGGTCGCGAAAACGGTATCGCCATTGTCGGTCAGCGATAGGCGATCTGCGCCTTTTTGCGCAGTTCATCCAGGTATTTCTTGCTGTTTTCGTTTTCCGGGCTGGCATCCTTGCCGGCCTTGGACTTGTCGAGATCTTCCTGGCGGAAGACCATTTCGGCGGCTTGGTCGTCGGAGACCTGCCGCTGGCTGCAGATTGCCAGATACTCGACGCCCTTGTCGGTGACGCGGGTCCCTGTCGTGTTGCCCTTGGCCTGCTCGACCAGCGGCTTCCAATCCGGCGGGATCTCGGGGGCGAGCAGGCGGCCGAGATCGCGCACGGAAACGTCGCGCATCGTCGCAGCAAACACCTTTGCCTGATCGCAGCCCGGAAATTTGGAGCGCGACGCCTCGGCCTCGCCCTTGCGCTTGCCGGTGATGGCGCCGCGCTTGGCTTGCGGAATGACGAAGATGATCTGCTGCAGCATATATTCCGTCGTCACCGGCTTCTGCTTGTTGTTCTGCATCATGCGCGAAACGAGATCATAATTCGACAGCCGCGAGGTCGAGCCGTAGCGGGCGTTGACGACGCGCGGCCAGCTCATCTGCACGGCGATGAAACTCTTGAAATGGTCGACACCGACGCCGGCCCGATCGAGGATCTGCGACATCTGCTCTGGGGATAGCTTGTTGCCGCTCGAAAAGCGCGCGAATGACGCATCGACGTCCTGCTGCGAAACCGACATACGGACGCGGGCGACTTCCTGCCGCTTGAGCGCCTCGTCGACCAATTGCTCCTGGGCAGTCTTGGCATCGGCCTTCGTACGCTGCAGGCGCAGGAAGGCCTGGCGCTTGGCGACATCGCCGCTGGTGATAGCGGTGCCGTTCACCACGGCTTTGACTTCGCTTGCCGCAAGCGCTGGAGCGGCAAGGCCTGTCAGCAATGCAAGCGCTGCCCCGGCGAGGAACTTGGTTATGGCTTTTTTCGCGTCAATCATCTGTTGACCTCCCGATAGCGTCGCGAGACGTTGTTCGCGGCGTTCTTACCACAGTGTGAGACACGCTGAAATCGCTTCCACCACGGCGCGAAACCCCTATGCCTCAGATACCGACTGGCGGCAATGTCCTGCACAGGCTTACGGCGAAAGAATGGCTTCAGGCCATGTTTGCGCCGATCGCCCGTCATTCGAGGGTGTCGGAACCGATCTTGATGTCGCCAAGGGTGCGGAAGGTCAGCCGTGCGCCGATTGTCCAGTCGCTTCCCGACTCGTCGTCGGAATCTCTGCTGTCCGTATAAGCGATCGTGAAGATCGTGCATTCGTCCTCATAAGAGAGGCCGATCGTCCGCCGGCTGATCACATCATTGTTCAGATCCCAGGCAATGCCGCCGAAAATCGACCAGTAATCTTTGAACTTGACGCTGCTGTTCGTCTGGATCTCGTCATTGTCCTCGGCAAAGCCATATGCCGGCTGGGCGCTGAGATGGGTGTAGGTCAGCTGCGTCGCGAAGGTGTCGTTCTGGTAGGCCGTCGTCAGATCGCCGCGGCGGAATTCGAAATCTTTTTCGTCGAGCCGATAGGAGGCTGCAACGGAAACGCCGTACGGTGTTTCGACGCCGCCAAGGCCGACATAATCGGAGCGGTCGGTTTCAAGGCCCGAATCTGCGCCGACATTGACGAGGTCATCGGTCGCAAACGAGTTCTGGCCGGCGATCTGATAGGACTGGCCGAAGATGCCGTGCAGCTTGTAACCGCTATCGAATGTACCGGTGTACTGAACGCCGATATTGGCGCGCGTGCCGCCTTCGACCCGGTCGTAGCCCGAGAACTTGTCGCGGTCGAACAGCGAGGTGGCGTCGAAGACGAAGCTTTGCGCATCCTCGTTCGGCAGGCGGCCTGCCAGCTGCTCGTCGGGGCGGGCATAGATCTGCGCGATCGGCTCGAGGATATGGGTGCTGTTAGCCGTCGTCATCAGGATCGGATAACGCATCTCCAGACCGGCTGTGAACATCGAGCGGGTAGCAGAATTGCCGTCGACGTAGTTGCCGGTGTAGCCTGTGGGGTCATCCATGTTCAGCGCGAAAGCATCGCCGCGCGCGGCCAGTAACGGTGTGATCACCAGGCCGGTCGGCGTGACGTAGGTGCGCTTCCATTGCAGCTCGGCAGTCAGCCGCGATGTCTGGCCTTTCAGACCGCGGAAACGGTCGAAGCCGTCGACGGTATAGAAGTCGTCATGTGTGCGCGAAATATTCGTCAGGTTGACATCCGCCGAAAGCTCGCCGCCGGCCAGCGGCTGCGGCGCTACATAGTGGTAGTCGAGCGCGGGATAGACGATCGCCTGCTGCTTTTCAGCGGTATTCGTCCGATCGGCATCCTGGACGTCGAAATAGAACGCCCGCATGTCGAAATAATTGCGTTTCCCGAGCCCTGTCAGGTAGATCTGGTTGGTACGATCCGTACCGGTCAGGCCCCGCAGCTTGTATGTTTTCGAGAAATTGTTGTCGCTCTGCGTCATGACGTCCCAGCCGAACGTCCAGCGCGGATTGATGCGGAAGTCAGCCTTGGAAGCCACCATGCCACGCTGCTCGGCTTCGGCATCGCTGGTGCCGGAGCTGAAGTTGCCCGGTGTTGCCTGGTCGATGCCGGCGACGCGCAGGATATGCGTGCCATTTTCGAAACGTTGGCGAAATTCGCCTTCGATGAGGAAGCCCTGGGCGGTGTAGCCCGTGGCGGTGACCGTCGCGTCCATACTCGGCGAGATCACATAGTAATAGGGAACGGAAAGACCGAAGCCGAGATTCTGCGACAGGCTCATCGTCGGAAACAGAAAGCCGGACTTGCGTTTCACCGTATTGTCGGGAACTTCGATGAACGGCAGGAAGGCAATCGGATGGCCGAGCAGTTCGAAGCGCGCTCTCTCCAGCCGGATCGTATGCGTCTCGCCGTTCTGGATCACCCGCTGGGCCTTGACCTGCCAGAAGGGGGCACGCTTCGGATCTTCGGCGCAGGGAAGGCAGGCCGTGTAGACGCCCTTGTTGAGAATCATCTTCGTGCCGCCGACGCGCTCACCGGTTTCGGCGGCGATACGCGTATTGTCGGCGGTTTCGATACGCAGCGAGTTCATGAACCCGTCGGCGAAATTGTCGGTCACGTCGAGGTTGTCGGCATAGATGCGGTTGCCGTCGGGACTGACCAGCTCGATATTGCCGATCGCCATCATCCGGCCGGTCTTCTGATTGTACTCGACCTTCTGAGCGACCATTTTATAGCCGGCATAATTGATCTGCACGCCGCCGACCGCCGACACCAGATCGGCGTCACGGTTATAGACCAGTTCATTGGCCGAAAGCAGAAGCTTGGCCCCTTCGGGAATCTTCTTCTCTATATCTTGTTCGGGCGCGCTGGCCTGGCCGAAAGAGGCCGGGGCGCTGCCGAAATATGAACATAAAGCCGCACCGACAAGCAGGGCAACCAACTGTTTACTAAAATACTTGCGGTCGCCTGCCGCCACTAGCCGTCCTCCTGATGAAGCAGAATAGTCGCACCCAAGGCCAGCGCGACGACCACCGGTATCCACGTCGCCACAAAGGGGGGCACGACTCCACTGCTTCCGAATGCCTTTACAAGCACGGTGATGACATAAAGCATGAAGCCCGAAAGGATGCCACCCAGAATCACGGAGCGGGATTGGTTGAACCGGCTAAATTTTAGGGACACTGTTGCGGCTATGAAAGTCATGGCCACCAGCAGCAAGGGCTGGGACAACAGGGAGTTGAATTGCGTCTCCAGCGCCTTGGTCGAAATGCCGAAGGATTTGGCCGCCGCAATCCGGTTGGAAAGGTCAAAGAAACCAATTGTTTCCGGCGCTGTCAGCCGCTCCTGGACGAAGTCCTGTTTCAGATTGGTGCGAAGTTGAACCGAAGCTTTACGCACGGGGATTTCGCCAGGCTTGCGCTCGACAACGGTGTTAAGTTGCCAGTAACCATCTTCCAATTTTGCCGTGGCGGCGTCCTGTCTCAGAATGACCTGACCGCTTGAATCGAAATGGATCAGCACGGCGTCGATCAGCTTCGTTCCGTTCTCCTGGACCGTCTGGGCGCCGATGATGACATCGTCCCGGCCACTGATCTGACGCAGCCACGGAATCTGCGGCGCCTTGCGCAGAACCGCGTTCTCGCCGCGCCAGTCGGATTCGACCAGCAGTGCCTGGCGCTGTCCCCAGGCGGCAAGCGGGTTCAGCGCCGCCATCGTCAGCAGGCCGAGCGCCAGCGAGCCGGCGATGAAGGGGAACATGAACTGCCAGACCGAAATGCCGGCTGCGCGCGTGACGACGAGTTCATATTTGCGGTTGAGACCGATCAGCACCGTCATGCCGACGAACAATGCGATGAACGGCACCGTCTGCTGCAGGATGAGCGGCAGGCGCACGGCGGTCATCAAGACGCCGCCGCCGATCGTGTAGCCGGGAAGGCCGGACATGCGGCCCGCCGTCTCGCTGAAATCGAGGAGGAAAGAAATCGCCGAGACGCCGATCAGGAACCAGCCTGTCGTCACCAGATAGCGGCGAAAGAAATAACGCGACAATGTCCCGAACATCATTGGGCAGTGCCCCCGCCGGTCCTGCCGGTTGCGGCAAGCAGCCTTTCCTGCATCCGCCTCCAGAAAGACGAAATCCGGTCGCGGATGAACGAAGGCATGACCAGTCGTTTGTGCAGGCCGAGAAAGACGATCGAGACGATGCTGCTGACGATCGGGATGGCGTAGAGGACGGCGATATATTCAGGGTCGGTATCGATCTGATTGGCCGCGTAGAAGGCCGCCCATCGCATCGCGAAGGCATACGCGAGAGCGCTCACCATCGGATGCAGCCTCGCTTCGCGGTGCGAGCGCGCGTCGCCGGCGATCGCCAGTGAAAACAGGGCAAAGACGACAGGCAGGATCCAGTCGGTCAGCCGGCGATGCAGTTCGGCGCGGTAGCTTTGCGGCCGGATCGTATAGTCCTTGTCGGCCGGGTCCGGATTGAACAGGAACCACAGGTCACGGTCGCTGGCGCGCAGCGTCGCCTGACCGCGATTCTCCGTCATGTCCGAGAGGTCGAAGGAATAGGAATCGAAATTGATGACCGAGACGTTGCCGTCGGGCGTTTTGCGGTGCACTTCGCCTTCATGCATGATCAGCGTCGTGCCCGTGTCGTCGACGGCGCCTTCCTTCGCATAATAGATCAGTTCGTAGGCCGGGTCGCGCTCGTCGGCGACGAAAAGGCCCTTGAGCATGCGGCCTGCCATCCGCTGCGAGATCTGTACGTAGAGGCCTTCATCGAGCTTGCGAAAGGTCTTTTCCTCGATCACCGAAGAGAGGAGGTCAGCATAGGTCTCGGCGATCATCTGGCGCACGACGGTCTTTGCGCGCGGCTCGACGACGTTGTCGACGAAGAAGGAAAAGACGCTGATGACGGCGGCAAGCAGCAGGATCGGGCGGATCAGCACGCTGCGCCGCGCCCCGGCCGCGTCGATGACGGTGAGCTCGGAATCATTGTTCATCGTCGTCAGCGTCTGGGTGATCGCGATAACGAGAGCGAAGGGCAGCACGACGGGAATGATCGACGGCAGGATCATCGTCGCCAGCTTGGCGAACGAGCCGATCGACTGGCCGCTGTCGGTGACCAGATTGATGCGCTGCAGAACCTGAGTCGTCCAAATGATCGCCAGAACGGGCAGGAGCGCCACGAGAAACATCTGGCCGACGCGCCGCAATATGTATGTCTCGAGTAGTTTCATGCCTGCCCTTGAAAGCACCTGCACGCCCAAACGGCTTTGCAGGAGAATCCCTCTACGCTCTTTGTCGCGCTTTTGCGACAAGCTGGTGTCAAAAATTCATTCAAATTTCAGAATTTTTTTGATGCTGTTGCGACTCAGTTAACGCCAGCAATGCGGCGAAGACGACAAGCGACGAAAGCCATCCAAGAACGACGTCGGAAAGGTAGTGCGCGCCGAAGGATAGCCGCATCGCCGGGGTGAGGATCGAGATCACCGCCACAGGCGCCGCCAGCGCATAACGCAGGGGTTTCGGAACGAAGTGCAGAAGGCAGAGGAGCCAGCCGGCGCTCGCTGCCTCGCCGGAGACGAACGAGCAGTTCGAAACGCATTTTCCGGCAAGCGAACCTGCCTCGACGAAATGCAGCGGACCGCCGAAAATGTCGGTCTGTATCGGCCGCGGCCGGCCCCAATGTTCCTTCAGGACGACATTGACGAGCAGCACCGGCCCGATCAGCAGCGTTCCAAGCGCAACTTTGAGCTTTTGCGCGCGCTCGGCGTTGAAGGTTGCGCCATGCTGCTGGTAGCATTCGACGAGTTTCCACAGCATCACGATCGCCACCACATAGGGCAGGCGGAAGAAGACGGTGCGCAGCAGGTCGAACGCCGCGACGTCGCGATAGGGAAAGCCGCCGCAGATGCCCCCGGCAGCAGCAGTCGCGTCGCAATCTGCGCCCACGAAAAAAAGCTGGGAAAAATAGATGTCTATTCCGGGAAAGGCGCGGAAGACGGCAAGCAGCGCCCACCACATCCAAAACAGCAGCATGAATGCACCGAAAGTCGTTTTCGGCAGGCGGATTGCCAGGTCCCGCCATCGATTTTTCGAAAAAACTGTCAACGCGAATATCTATGAAACTGACGAAAACATGAGGACCGTGATGGCCGCGGGCGACCATAACAATTGTCGCAAGCCATTGACAGACCCGCCAAACGCGAAATTATCCGCGAGGGACGGATTTCAAAGAATCCCAGCGGAGAAGACATGTCAGTAAAGTTGGAAATTTCATTCTCGAAGTCGGCAAAGCTCAATGGCGGCCTGGCGATCCTGTTGAAGACGGCGGAGGCCGACAGCGCTGCCGGCGCCGAATCAGTCGACCCGGCAGGCGTGATCGCCAAGGCTGCCAGGATCGCCCGATTCTCCGCGAAATCCATGAGCGGGCTCGATATCGTTGCCCCCGAAGGCGCGCCCGTCGAGCGCATCGTCGTCATCGGGCTCGGCAAGGCCGCCGAGCTCACCGTCCATGATTGGCTGAAGGCCGGCGGTGCTGCGGCATCGAAAATCAAGAACACCGACAAGGCCGCCGTCTTCATCGATGTGCCCGGGCTCGAGACCAGCGCGCGAGCAACTGCCGATTTCGCGCTCGGCATGCTACTGCGCGCCTATAGCTTCGATACCTACAAGACGAAGAAGAGCGACGAGGAGGAGAAGCCGGCGAAATCCGTCAAGGTGACGATCGTCACTGCCGATCCGGGTGGTGCCAAGAAGGCGTTTTCCGATTCCGAAGCGATTGCCGGCGGTGTCAACCTTGCCCGTGACCTCGTCAATGAACCGCCGAACGTGCTCGGTCCCGTCGAGTTCGCCGCCAAGGCGAAGGAACTGGAAAAGCTCGGCGTCGAAGTGGAAATACTGACGGAGCGGGAGATGCGCCGCCTCGGCATGGGCGCCCTTCTGGGCGTCGCCCAAGGTTCCGTGCGTCCGCCGCGCCTGGCGGTCATGCAGTGGAAGGGCGGCAAGGGCAAGGATCGCCCCGTCGCCTTCATCGGCAAGGGTGTCGTCTTCGATACGGGCGGCATTTCGATCAAGCCGGCCGCCGGCATGGAGGACATGAAGGGCGATATGGGCGGTGCGGCAGCCGTCACCGGTCTCATGCATGTGCTCGCCTCCCGCAAGGCCGCCGTCAACGCCGTCGGCATCATCGGCCTGGTCGAGAACATGCCCGACGGCAACGCCCAGCGCCCGGGCGACATCGTCACCTCGATGTCCGGCCAGACGATCGAGGTGATCAACACCGATGCCGAGGGCCGCCTGGTGCTCTGCGATGCGCTCTGGTACTGCAACGACCGCTTCAAGCCGCAATTCATGATCAATCTTGCAACGCTCACCGGCGCGATCGTCGTGGCGCTCGGCAATGTGCATGCCGGCCTGTTCTCCAACGATGACCAGCTTTCCGCCCAACTGACGGCAGCCGGCCTTTCCACAAACGAGAAGCTCTGGCGCATGCCGCTCGGCAGGGACTACGACAAGCTGATCGACAGCAAGTTCGCCGACATGAAGAACACCGGCGGCCGGCAGGCTGGCTCGATCACGGCGGCGCATTTCATCAAGCGCTTCGTGCAGGACACGCCCTGGGCGCATCTCGATATTGCCGGCACGGCGATGGGCTCGCCGCAGGACGAGATCAACCAATCCTGGGGCTCCGGCTTCGGCGTGCGCCTGCTCGATGAGCTCGTTCGCGCCCATTATGAATCCTGATGACGGACGTCCTCTTCTACCATCTGACCGAAACCAGGCTGGAGGACGCGCTTCCGCCGCTCATCGACAAAAGCGTCGAGCGCGGCTGGCGCGTTGCCGTCCAGACGCGCGAGCCGGCGCGGCGTGATGCTCTCGATCAGCATCTTTGGACTTTCCGCGAGGAGAGCTTCCTGCCGCACGGCACCGACGAGGCCGATTTCGCCGAAAGCCAGCCGGTGCTTTTGACGGTGACATCAGAGAATGCCAATGCGGCGACTGTGCGTTTCATCGTCGACGGCGCCGAGCCGCCGCCGGTCGATGCCTATGAGCGCGTCGTCTTCATGTTCGACGGTCACGACCAGGAGCAACTGGAAGCCGCCCGTACGCAGTGGAAGAAGCTGAAAGGCGAGGGGCACAACCTCACCTATTGGCAGCAGACACCGGAAGGGCGATGGGAGAAGAAGGCCTGATCGTTCGCTACGACGCTACTGCGCCGCGCGTCTTTTCGAGAGCCGCAAAGGACGCTGTAACACTTTGAATTGCTGCATGAAGCCGTCCAGCTTCGCTCTCCCGCCAGCGAACGCCGCTACCGTTTCGAACCTTTATCCTCGTCGAGGTTTGTCAAGATATTGAGGGGTACGATCCCGCCAGCACTTTCCGATGGGTCGAGCGCCTCGACTGCCAAAACATGCTTTCCATTCGGACTGACCAAAGCGAATGCCCACGCCTTGTCGGCAAAGGTGCTGACCGGCATTTCTGCCCAGCCGGCTTGATGCACAAGGCGTTCGGCATAATAAGCCTTGATGGTCTGCGGGTCGGTGGTGCTGGCAAGATTGCGCGCCAGGATACGCATGGACTTCTCTCCGAACCGCCCTTCCAGTTGGCCCAGCACCTTGCGGGTGGCCTGCCAATCCTGGGCCTGGGTCGCCGATCCGAAGGAATATTCCTCGGATCGGGAAATGCCCGGTGGCTCAGGCGGCATGACGACCTCTTCGCCCGAACATGCTGCAAGGCCGAGAAGCGGCACCACAAGGATGCCAATATTCAACACGCGGAAAAATCGGCCCTTGCGGCCAATTTTGTTGCTCATGAGCGGCTGCCCCCGAACACGATTGCCATAGGCCGGCAAATCTTGCCGGTTTCTATGACGTTATTGCGACGCTCAGTCGTGGAAGGCGTCGACGAATTTCCGCTTGCCGAGCATGAAGGCATCGGCGACGTGGCGCAGCGGCGCGAGATCGACATCCGATTTGCCGGCCTTGATGATTTCGGCGAAGCGACGGTAGAGCGAGGGATATTCCTGCTCCGGCTCGGCGAATCTCAGCGCGCCGTCGATCAAAAGCTTGGCGCCGCCCTCGGCGAGCACCATCTGGCCGGCTGCCGTCTCCGCGACGATGTCCCAGCTCTGCTTGCCGGTCTGGCGCCAGTCGAATTCGGCGTGAACCGGCAGACCGTCAGCATTGCGGAAGTGAATGTCGGCCGCGATCGGCGCATCGCGATTCTCGGGAAATTCGAGCACGGCCTCGGTGATGAAGATCGGCCGCGGCAGGATATGGGTGACGATCGACAGCGCGTTGATGCCGGGATCGAAAACGCCGAGGCCGCCTGCCTGCCAGATCCATTCCTGGTTCGGATGCCAATGGCGGACATCCTCCTTCCAGATCACGTGCACGCTTTTGATCGTCGTCGAGGCAAGAAACGCCTTGGCGGCTTCGACGCCCGGCGCATAGCGCGAATGCCAGCTGGCAAAGAGCGACGCACCCTGCTTGTTCGCCAGCGCTTCGAGATCGGCCACTTCGCTGAGCGTCGCGCCGGGCGGCTTTTCCAGGAAGACGTGCTTGCCGGCGACGAGCGCTTTATAGGCTGCCTCGTAGCGATATTGCGGCGGCATGCAGAGCGAAACGGCATCGATGGAGGGCTCGGCGTCGAGCATCGCTTCGATCGTCGTATAACTCTTGACGCCTTCGACCGTGCCGTGGCGGCTCGCCGTGGCGACGAGTTCGAAATCCGGGTTCTTGGCGATGGAGGGAAGGTGCTGGTCGCGGACGATCTTGCCGACGCCGACGATGGCGAGGTTGATAGGAGACATGGTGTTTCGCTCGAGCCTGTATGAAAAGTATGATTTATTGACCTGTTTGTATCAGAAAGAGGCGCGCCGACAAGCTCTCCTCCTCCATTCTATCGCATCCTAGCGCATGATGGTTTGGCGAAGGAAGCTGTAACCCATCGCGGCGCGGGCGGCGCGTTCTTCGGAATTGCCGTCGCCGCCATGCCCACCGGAGCCGAATTCATGGAAGAGCGGCCGGTGCCCTTCTTCCTCCAGCCGCGCGGCAAAGCGGCGCGCATGCGAGGGATGCACGCGGTCGTCATTGGCGGAGCTTTCGATGTAGATCGGCGGATAGCTGACCTTGGTCGCCGGCCCGACATTGTGAAGCGGCGAATAGCCGAGCATGAAATCCCGGTCCACCGGCGTCTCCGGATCGCCATATTCGTCCATCCAGGCTTGCCCTGCGCTGAACAGGTGGAAGCGTGTCATGTCGAGAACCGGAACTTGGCACCAGACGGCGCCGAAATCTTGCGGGTAGCGCGTCAGCATCACGCCGGTCAGCAGACCGCCATTGCTGCCGCCCTGGCAGGCAATCCGCGACGGCAGGGTATAGCCGCGGGCGACGAGATCGCGCGCGATGGCGACGAAATCGGCAAAAGCCCGGTCTCGCCCCTGCCGCTTGGCGCTGCGATACCAGTCGGGCCCGAATTCGCCGCCGCCGCGAATATAGGCCTGCACATAGGCGCCGCCTTGTTCCAGCCAGCGTCCTGTCGCGCCGGAATAGCTTGGCGACAACGGGACATCGAAGCCGCCATAGCCATAAAGCAGCACCGGCAGCGCGCCCTTGGTCCATTGCTTCGGCAGGACAAGCCGGTAGGTAACCCTCGTTCCGTCCTCGGAAACGGCCTCCAGCAGTTCGGATGACATATCGGTCGCATCGAAATAGCTCGGCGCCGCGGCGACGAAAATCGGTTCGGCCTCTCTGCTGCGATCCGACAGCTCGAGGCGGTAACAGACGGGCGGCTGCAGGAAGCCCTGCCCGACGATGTGGAGCGTATCGTCGCCAAGATGCAGATCTGCATGGAGCGGCCTGAAGTGAGCTGTCTGCATATCCGCCGGCAGTGCGATCTCGCGCTGTTCGGCATCGGGCCTTGTCAGGTCCAGCACCATGAGACGCGGACGCAGCCGATCGGAGATGATGAAGACGCACCACTCTTGCATCAGCATCATCTGCGCGATGGACTGGCCCTCGCCAGGCTGAAACAGGATCCGCTCCGGCCCGAGCATGGCCGTCTCCGAGGCGGGATCGAAGCGTTGCAGCACGAGGCTGCCGGTCGCAACGCGTTCATCGGTCTTTGCCCGCCAAAGGCAATGATCATGATTGAACTGGAAATCGGCTTCCTTAGGCAGATCGACGCGCCGCTGTGTGCCGTCGTTGGCGATCAGGAAAGCGCTCGCGACGCCGATCTCGTGGGCGGCGACGAAAATATCGATCAATCCGCGATCCGCCGCAGCGCCTGATAGGGCCGGGTCGATGACGAGATTGAAGCCGTAGACGTCCTCGTCCGCGGCTTCGAACATGACGGCGGCATCTTTCGGTCGCTGCCCGCGCTTCAATCGCCGTCCGACGCGCGGCCATCCGGAGCGGGTCGCCGAAAATCTGTCGATGGAACCGAAATAGCAGATTTCGTCACGGCTCAGCCAGGTGGCATGCGATCGTGTGGCCGGTGTATCGAAGCCGCCCTCGACGACCTGTTTCCGCTCGGCGTCGAATTCGAGCAGCCGGAGAAGGTCGGAACCGCCGTCCGAAAGCGTGAGCAGCACCCGCATCGGCTCCCACGGGCAGGTGACGGAGCCGCGCCAGTTCCAGCGCTTGCCATCGCTGACGCAGAAGGCGTCGAGATCGAAGACCGGCTCCCAGGCGGCGTCCGGCAGCGGCTCCTGGTCTGCCGGCAGGCGGAGCCAGATGCCGAGAGGATTGTCCTTGCTCTGGCGGAAGTCGAACAGCCACTCGCCTCGGCGCATCGGCACGATCAGCCTGTCCTGCCGCTCGATCAGCGCCTTGATCGCGTCGCGATCCCTCTCGAATTCAGGTGTTCTCAGTGCGGCGTCGGAAACCCGGTTGTGCTCGTCGATGAACTGGCGGGTGCGCGGATCGTCGTCCGTTTCGAGATGAAGGTTCATATCCGACCTGCCGGCTTCCGTTGACGTCGGACAGATCTAGGCAGCCGGTCCCGACTTGGCAACCCGCTTCACCGGATCGTCACGAATTCGGCCGAGGCGACGACGGTGTTGGGCACCTCGGTCTTCTTGAATTTCAGCGTCACCCTGTGGCTATCCCGCCATCGCTTCTTCGTATTCGGCCGACAGCATCAGCCAGTCTTCCTCGGCGGCAGCGAGTTTTGCCGCGGCTTCGCCGCGTTGCTTCGCCTTCTCGGCGGCCTTGGCGGGCGTCTTTTCGTAAAGGGCGGGATCTGCAAGTTCCGCGTCAAGCGCCTGAATCTGTTTCTCCAGCTTCGCCGTCAAGGATTCGATTTCGTTGATCTTTTTCCTGAGCGGCGTCAGCGAGGCGCGACGTTCGGCATTGAGCTTGCGCTGGTCGGCCTTCGACGTCGCGTCTTCAACTAGCTGCGGCTTTTCTTCTTTTTTTTTACCTGAAGTGACGATGAGGTCGCGGTACTCGTCCATATCGCCTTCGAAACTCGTCACCGTGCCGCCATTGACCAGCCACAGCCGATCGACCGTCGCCTCGATCAGGTGACGATCATGCGAGATCAGGATTACCGCGCCTTCGTAGTCGTTCAGCGCCTCGATCAGCGCGCGGCGGCTATCGATGTCGAGGTGGTTGGTCGGCTCGTCGAGGATCAGCAGATTAGGCGCATTGAAGGCGGCAAGCCCCATCAGCAGGCGGGCTTTTTCGCCGCCGGAAAGATCCTTGGCGGCCGTCGCCATCTTCTCGGTCGCAAGCCCCATCTGGGCGACGCGAGCGCGCACCTTGGCCTCCGGCGCGCCCGGCATCAGCCGGCGCACATGCTCCACCGGCGATTGCTCGGGGATGAGGTCGTCGAGTTGGTGCTGCGCGAAGAAGCCGATCTTCAGGCTCGGCGCGATCTTCACTTCACCGCTCTCCGGCGCCAGCCGGCCGGAGATGAATTTGGCGAAGGTCGATTTGCCGTTGCCGTTCGAGCCGAGCAGGGCGATGCGGTCGTCATTGTCGATGCGCAGATTGAGGTTTTTCAGGATCGGATTGCCGGGCTCGTAGCCGACGGCGCCGCTCTGGATCGCGACGATCGGCGAGGCCGGCTGTTTTTCCGGCTCGGGAAAAGTGATCGGCTGTACGTGGTCCTCGATGACAGCGGCGACCGTTCCCATGCGCTCGAGCGCCTTGACGCGCGATTGCGCCTGCCGGGCCTTGGAAGCCTTGGCCTTGAAGCGATCGATGAAGCCCTGCAGATGTTTGCGCGCCGCGTCGTTCTTGGCCTTGGCCTTGGTCTGCAACTCGTCGGCTTCCGCCTTCTGCCGCTCGAACTGGTCGTAACCGCCGCGATAGAAGGTAAGCTTCTTCTGGTCGAGATGGACGATCGAATTGACAGCATTGTTCAGAAGATCGCGGTCGTGGCTGATGATGATGACGGTGTGCGGATAGCGCCGGATGTAGTCTTCCAGCCACAGTGTGCCTTCGAGGTCGAGATAGTTGGTGGGCTCATCGAGCAGAAGCAGGTCCGGTTCGGCAAAAAGCACGGCTGCGAGCGCAACGCGCATGCGCCAGCCACCGGAGAAGGAGGAGGCGGGGCGCGCTTGTGCCGCCTGGTCGAAGCCGAGACCGGCAAGAATGCTTGCCGCGCGCGCTTCGGCCGAATGCGCGTCGATATCGACGAGGCGCATCTGGATTTCGGCAATGCGGTGCGGGTCGGTCGCCGTTTCCGCCTCGGCAACGAGAGCGCTGCGTTCCTTGTCCGCGGCAAGCACGATCTCGATCAGCGCGTCCTCGGTCGCCGGCGCTTCCTGCGCTACCTGGCCGATGCGGGCGGCCTTCGGTATCGACACCGATCCGCTCTCCGAGCCGAGATCGCCGGTGATGACGCGAAACAGCGTGGACTTGCCGGCGCCATTGCGCCCGACGAGCCCCGCCTTCGTGCCCGAAGGCAGCGAGACGCTGGCATTGTCGAGAAGCAGGCGCCCGGCGATGCGGGCGGAAATATCGGTGATCGTGATCATGGCCGGCGTTTTGGCCGAAAGCGCCCGCCAAGGCAAGAGCGCTTGTCAGTCCTGGAGCATGATGCTGAAAGTGGGAGCGGTTTTCGGACCCGCCGCTGGATCTAACGGCCGAAAGCCTGCACCGGCAGTCGGGGGTTCGATTGCGCGGCGAGAAGCGCCACGCGGGCATTGGCCTGCAATTGTCCCGGCGTTGCCGCGTCGGTGCTGAGCGCCACGCCGATCGAGATGGTGAGCCTGCCGGGATCGGCCTTGTCTGATGTCGCAAAGACCAGATTGTCTTCGACGGAGGCGCGCAGGCGTTCGGCGATAGCAATCGCATTCTGCATGCCGACATTGGAAAACAACAGGGCGAATTCGTCAGCCTCGGTGCGGGCGACGAAATCGTTCTTCTTGACCGACTTGCTGAACAGGCCGGCGAACTTCTTCAGGAGCTTGTTGCCGGCCTGGGTGCCGTATTTGTCGTTGAGATCGGTGAAATTGTCGATATCGACCATGATCAGCGCGCTGCCGGCCGCACCTTCTTCGCGCTTGTAGAGATCAGCGATCGTCCGGTTCAGCGCGATGCGGTTCGGAAGCCCGGTGATCCTGTCGGCGATCGCGGCCGATTGCATCGCCGAAATGCCGCGCTCCAGCGTTTCCAACGTCTTGATATCGTCCTGCAGCTTCGCGCTGATGTCGGTCTCCACGGCAAGAACCGTCGAAAGCGATGCGGTGAGGTAGTCGACCTCGCTGAGGAAGGCGGCAAGGCTCTGATCGTCCTGGCCGGAAACGGATTTCAGGATCGTGCCACAGGCGCGCGCAAACGCGTTCTTGTGCTTCAGCCCTTCGGCAAGCCTTTCCGCCACGTCGCGCAGCATCCGGCTCGCCTCGTTTCGTGATGTCTCGCCTGCCAGCCCGCAATGGCCGACGAGGCGGTATTTCAGGCCGAGTTCGTCGAGCATCGGCTGCTGCGGCTGCGATCCGAGCGCTGCGATATCCTGCGCAAGGCCGGCATTGAGCCCGACGATCGCCTCGTGAAAGAGTTCGTAATTGCGCGGTAGGGCCGCGACGTTCAGACGCGCCATGTGCTGGGCGATCTTCTGAATATCCGCCATCGGCGCCGGGCGGGCAGCCTCGCGCGGCACCAATGCGTTTGCGCTTGCATTCTGCATGACGATCCCTCGCGGCAGCCTCTTTTCCTATGTTCCGCTATGCCCGCAAGCTTTTAAGAGAGGCTGAACTTTTAATCGGAAGCCCTGGATTCGCGGGCGGAACCCGTAAAGGCGGTTAACGCGGCCTTGATGGCGAAGACCTCACATCCATTCGCGGCCCTCGACCCGCAGGAAGTAGATGAGATCAATCACGAGGCTCGGCTTGCCGAGCGCCGTCAGCGTCATGTGGCACTGGCCGCGATGATGGGTCTGGTGGTTGAAGAAATGCGCGAGCGCCGACGACAGAGGCTGGGTGATCTCGACCGGCTGTACCACTGTTACATAGGTGAAGTTGGCGGCAAGCGCCGCCTCGTCCAGCATGCCCGTCCAGGCAATGATACGCTCGTCCTCTGCTTTGCGTGCGCCGGCAAGCGCATCCAGATCTTCGAAGAGCACGGCATCGAGTGTCGCCGGCGCTTCGCCGGTGCCGGTGAAGCGCTTCATCCATATCCGGTCGGCGACGAGCAGATGATTGAGTGTGCGATCCAGTGAGCCGAAGAAAGCGCCACGGTCGCTGCGGAATTCCGCGTCGCTGAGTTCGGCCGCAGCCGCGTAGACTTGGCGGTTGGCCCAGCGATTATAGGCGGCGAACATCCTGTAATGTCTGAGCATCCTGTCCCCTCCCGTGTCGTATCGGCAGTCTAGCCGGTTTCCCTAGAAAGCCGAGTGATGACACCATGAAATTTCCTGATTTGATCGCAGGCGCTTTCTGTCGTCGAATGCATTAAGCTGCGATCTCGAAAGGACTGTCATGACCAGAGCCCTCTATTCCCTCTGCGGCGCCGACGAACGGCGCTTCTTTTCGCCCCATTGCTGGAAGGCGGTGATGGCGCTGGCGCATAAGGGGCTCGATTTCGAGGAGATTCCGACGACCTACGCCCGCATCCGCGCGATCGGCGGCGGTGTCTCGTCGATTGTGCCCGTTCTCGACGACAATGGCCGGCTGATCCCCGACAGTTTCGACATCGCCCTCTATCTGGAGGAGGCCTATCCCGAGCGGCCGTCGCTGTTCAACGGCGAGGGCGGCAAGGCGCTGTCGCGCATGGTGGAAGGCTATTCGCAGATGATCATCCATCCGGCGATCATGCGCATTGCCCTTCTCGACATCCATGCGAACCTCGATGAGGCAGACAAGGCCTATTTCCGCGAAAGCCGGGAGGCTCGGCTCGGCAAACCGCTGGAGGTGGTTGCCGCCGACAGCGAGGCGGAGAAGGCTACCTTCGGCGCCAAACTGGAGCCGCTCCGGCACATGCTGAAGTTCCAGCCCTTCATCGGCGGGCAGACACCGCTCTTTGCCGACTATATCGTCTTCGGCGCGCTGCAATGGCTGCGTGTGTCCGCCGGTCTCGCCATGCTGGCCGCCGACGATCCCGTCATGGCCTGGTTCGAACGCTGCCTCGATCTTCACCAAAGCCGCGGCAGGACTGTGACAGCGGCGTGAAATTGCCGCCTACCTCTTGTTTTCGGGCGTTGGGGCGGGTAAAGACCCCCCACTTTTCCCGAGAAAACAGAGGATTTGACTATGGCGATTGAACGCACCTTCTCGATGATCAAGCCGGACGCGACCAAGCGCAACCTGACGGGCGCCATCACCAAGATGCTCGAAGATGCCGGCCTGCGTGTCGTCGCTTCCAAGCGCGTCTGGATGAGCCGTCGCGAAGCCGAAGGCTTCTACGCCGTTCACAAGGACCGTCCCTTCTTCGGCGAACTGGTCGAAGGCATGATCTCCGGCCCGACCATCGTCCAGGTGCTGGAAGGCGAAGGCGCGATCCTCAAGAACCGCGAGATCATGGGCGCGACCAACCCGGCTAACGCTGACGAAGGCACGATCCGGAAGGTTCACGCTCTGTCGATCGGCGAAAATTCCGTTCACGGCTCGGACGCTCCTGAAACGGCTGCCCAGGAAATCAAGTACTGGTTCTCCGACACCGAAATCGTCGGCTGAGGCCTCGCTTCGGCATTCGCCGGCAAAACCTTGAATTGACTCTCGAAAGCCGGGGCTTCGCTCCGGCTTTTTCTGTGCATTTCTCTATGCCGGGCATTTGTCCGTATTCGAGAAATCGACGCTGCCGTCCGGCTTGAAGACCTCCGGGTTCTTGTCATAAAACGCGCCGACGACGAGTGGCTTGCTCGGTAGGACGGTCTGGTCGAGATCGGACCGGAACTGCGTCTTCAATTCCTGCAGCACCTTGCCGTCCTTGTCGACCAGCCGGACACTGACGGAATAGGGACGGTCCTTGCGCACGCAATGCAGGTTTTCGCTCTGCAGCGCGATCTTGTCGTCGATCGGATAGATCTTCTGGTTCAGCACCAGCGGATCGCCTCCTTCAGGATTTTCGAATTCAGCGATGATGACCGAACCGTCGGGAATAGGCCCCGTCTTTTTCAGCGTCAGCAGGTAGGTGGCGCTCGCCACCCGATAGTTGAAGACGAAGAGATGGCCGGTGACCTCGACCAGGTTTTCAGCCTGGCGCTGGCAGGCTGACAGCATCAGCCCGGCGGCGGCCATCATGATCCAATGCTTTCTCATCGTGTCTCCTCCTTCTTGCGGCGATAGTGCCGGTTCGCCTTGGCGCGGTTGCCGCAGACCGCCATGTCGCACCAGGCCCGGCTTCTGTTTTTGCTGCGGTCGATGAACAGCCAGCCGCAATTGCCGCAGATCTTCATGCGCTCCGGATCGGGCATGGCGATCAGCCGCAGCGCCGAATGGGCGGTCGCCGCAACCAAGCTGTCGGGCCTCGTGTCGCGCAACGCCTTCGCCAGTGCCTCCAGCAGGCTAGCGAGCAGTTGGTCGTCGCCTCCATCAAGTATACGCTTGCGGAAATAGAGGTCGATCGCTTCCCGCAGCGCGATGAAATCCGCCTCGTTTTCCGCCGCCACCGGCGCGGTGTCGCCGAAGAGGGCCCGCTCGGCGCAGAATTCGGCGGCGGCGCGCGGAAAGCTCCGCATCTGGTCCCTGACCGCGAAGCGGTCGATACGCCGCGTGGTATCGTGGCGCAGAACGACGCTGTTGACGACATCGAGCGCCAGTGCGCCGCCGGCAAAGCGGTGAGGGGTCCAGGAAAAGCTCATGATAAATTATAACTGGCGAAATGGGTTTTACCAGTTATAATTTTACTGACGCGGAGTGTCCGGAATGGCTTATCTTCTGCAGCAGCTGGCGAATGCGGTTCCGCTGGCCGCCCTCTATGCCGCGCTCGCCTTCGGTTATGCCGTCGCCTTCGGCGTGACGAAGCGGGCCGACATCACCTATGGGGCGATCTTTGCCTTCGCGGGCCAGATCCTGCTGCTCTTCACCGAACTCGCCTTCAACCGCTTCTGGCTGGTGCTGCCGGCCGCCCTTGCCGTCGGCGCCGGCGCTTCCATCGTCTATTCGCTGGCGGCGGGCCTATGGATCGGTCGCTCGATCATGCTGCCGCTGGTCAGCAAGTCGTCGAATACGGTCATCGTCGCTGCCCTCGGCATCATGATCGTCCTCATGGAGACCGCCCGGCTTGCCGCCAATACCCGCGCCATCTGGCTGCCGCCGTTCCTGAACGACACGGTCGTCTTCTGGAGCGACGGCCCGTTCAAGGTGACGCTCACCCATATCCAGTTGATCGACACCGCGCTGATGTGCGCCATCGTCGTCGTGGGTACGCTGATCCTCAGGCGCACGGCCTGGGGCCGCGTCTGGCGCGCCGTCACCGATGATCCGCTGGCGGCCGAACTCTGCGGCAC
Organism: Rhizobium aouanii; assembly: GCF_037002925.1. Classification (NCBI taxonomy): domain Bacteria; kingdom Pseudomonadati; phylum Pseudomonadota; class Alphaproteobacteria; order Hyphomicrobiales; family Rhizobiaceae; genus Rhizobium; species Rhizobium aouanii. Next base: position 19,802 of record NZ_JBAMYD010000012.1, on the reverse strand, counting down.
CAGCGCCAACCGCGTCTTTCTTGTCGCCTATGGGGCCGCAGCCCTCGTCGCCACCATCTGCGGCATCCTCGCGACTTTCTACTACGGCTCGATGGATTTCGGCGCCGGCCTTATGTTCGGGTTGAAGGTGCTGCTGATTGCAGCCGTCGGCGGCCATTCCGATCCGCTGCGCTCGGCAGGCGGCGCTGCCGGCCTCGCCGTCGTCGAAACCATGTGGGGCGCCTACGGCCCCTTCGTCTGGCGGGATCTGGTCGTCTTCTCGCTGCTCGTCCTGCTCTTGGTCATGAGCCGCAGGGAGCGAGTGGTGCTCTAACTTATTTCCACTTGTCGCGGGCTGCGTCGTCGGCGTCTTTCGCCGAGACCCAGTCGCTGGTGGCGCCATCCCTGGCGTGCTCCTTCTTCCAGAACGGGGCAGCAGTCTTCAGGAAATCCATGACGAAATTGGCGCCGTCGAAGGCCGCCTGCCGGTGCGGCGCGGCTGCCACGACGAGCACGATATTCTCGCCGACTGCGATCTTTCCGTAACGGTGGATGGCGGTGAGGCCGAGAAGTCCGAAACGCCCGATGGCAAGATCGCCGATGCGCCGCATCTCCGCCTCCGCCATGCCGGGATAGTGCTCGAGCTCGAGGGCCGCAAGCGTCCCGCCTTCATCGCGGCAGAGGCCGGAAAAGGTGACGACGGCGCCGATCCCGGGTTTGCCGTCGGAGAGCAGATCGACCTCGGCCTGCAGGTCGAAGTCCTCATGCTGGACGCGGATGGTCGGGGTGATGCTCATGATAACATCCCCAGCTGCTTTGATGCCGTAGCGGAGGTTATGGAGAGGGCGTGCCGTGCCAACCCCCCTCTGCCCTGCCGGGCATTTCGCCCACAAGGAGGGAGATTACGTGTGGCTCGACCATCGTGCCCACCTACCATTTCGCCGGGCTGCGACGTTGATTGCTTGGGAAAGTTCGTGCTCCCAGCCAATCTCCCTCCTTGTGGGGGAGATGTCCGGCAGGACAGAGGGGGGTAGCGACACGGCACCACCATCACAGCCTCACCCCCCTGTCATCGGCGGAAATATCCCGATTTCCCGGGCGCCTGATATCGGTTCGTCATGCTCGACATGCTCCATGTCGAGCGCCACGCGGATCACGTCGGGATATTGAAGTGTTGCCTCATATTCTTCGCCCAGCGTCTTCAAATGATTCAAAAGATCGGCGACGGTGACGACGGAGGAGGGGAGGTCGATCTCCTCCTCGCCCTTGCCGATGCGCTCGCGCACCCAGGCAAAATAGACAAGCCGCGTCATTCCTCGTCATCCACGATATGTTTCACGCCGGCGCGGAAATAGTCGTAGCCGGTATAGATCGTCAGCAGCGCCGCGATCCACAGCAGCGCGATGCCGGTCTGCGTCGTATAGGGGAAAATCTCGTCGCCGGCAGGGCCGGCGAGCAGAAAGGCGATGGCGACAAGCTGCAGCGTCGTCTTCCACTTTGCGATCCGCGTCACCGGCACGCTGACCTTCAGCGCCGCCAGATATTCGCGTAGGCCCGACACCAGGATCTCGCGGCAGAGAATGGTGATCGCCGCCCAGATCGACCAGCCGGCGATCGTCTGGTCGGCCGCGACCAGGAGGAGGATCGAGGCGACCAGCAGCTTGTCGGCGATCGGGTCGAGCATGCGGCCGATATTCGACGTCTGGTTCCAGATGCGCGCGAGATAACCGTCGAGGAAATCGGTGAGCGAAGCGATGACGAAGATCCACAGCGCCACCCAACGCGCCGTATTGCTGATCGACAGCCTGCCCTCGATGAAGAAGCAGAGAACGATCAGCGGTACGGCGAGGATACGGCCGTAGGTCAGAAGATTGGGAATGCTGTACGCACGCGATGCCATGGGATCGTTTCTCTGAATTGATGCACCGCTACAGCGCCGCGCGCCTTTTCGGACGAGCCAAGGACGCTGTAACACTTTAGAACCTCCGCATCATGCTCGGGCCGATGCGGTAGATGACGGCTTTGGCCGCGGACCGTCAACATTCTTTCTGTCTTTTCACCGCCTTTGCGTGGAATTTGCGACGGACGCCGGTTATTTCGCGGCGTCGTCGTGGAAATGGTTATAGACCTGCCTGGCGACGGCTTCCGATATGCCTTCCACCGCCATCAGGTCGGACAGGGCGGCGCGCGAAACCGCCTTCGCCGTACCGAAATGCTGGAGCAGCGCGCGTTTGCGCGACGGGCCGATGCCGCCGATCTCGTCGAGCGGGTTCTTGATCATCTCCTTCTTGCGCCGTGCCCGGTGCGAGCCGATCGCGAAACGATGCGCCTCGTCGCGCATGCGCTGGATGAAGTAGAGCACCGGATCGCGCGGCGGCAGCGTGAAACTCTCGCGTCCCGGCGGGAAGAAGCGCTCGCGCCCGGCATCGCGATCGACGCCCTTGGCGATGCCGATTGCCGTCACGCTGTCGGTGATGCCGAGTTCGGCAAGGATGGCGCGCACCGCCGTCATCTGCCCCTGGCCGCCATCGATGAGGATCACATCGGGCCAGGTGGGGAAGGGCATGTCGGCTGCATCGGGAGTGGCCACCTGCGCCGTCCGGTCAGGAATGCCTTCCTCCTTGATCAGCCGCGAGAACCGCCGCGTCATCACCTCCTTCATCATGCCGAAGTCGTCGCCGGGCGTGATGTCGGTCGATTTGATGTTGAACTTGCGGTACTGGTTCTTGACGAAGCCTTCCGGCCCCGCGACCACCATGCCGCCGACGGCATTGGTGCCCATGATATGCGAATTGTCGTAGATCTCGATGCGCTGCGGAGCATAGGCAAGCCCGAATGTCTCCTTGAAACCTTCGAGCAGCCGCGACTGCGACGCCGTCTCGGCAAGCTTTCGCCCATGCGCCTCGCGCGCATTGCCGACGACATGGTCGACCAAATCCCGCTTCTCGCCGCGCTGCGGCACGAGAATGGAAACCTTGTGGCCGGCCTTTTCGCTGAGTGCGGCCGCGAGCAGCTCCAGCTCCTCCACCGTCTGCGACAGCATGATCTGCTTCGGCACCGGTTTGTCGTCGTAGAACTGCGCGAGGAAGGAGTTCAGCACTTCGGCGCTCGAAAGCTGTGGATCGGCCTTCGGGAAATAGGCGCGGTTGCCCCAGTTCTGGCCGGTGCGGAAGAAGAACACCTGGATGCAGGAGATGCCGCCTTCATGGTGGATGGCGAAAACGTCAGCCTCCTCGACGCCCGCCGGATTGATGCCCTGATGGCTCTGCACATGCGACAATGCCGCCAGGCGATCACGATAAATTGCCGCCCGCTCGAAGTCGAGATCCTCGGCCGCCTGGTTCATCGCCTCGGCCATATGCGACTTCACCTTCTGGCTCTTGCCGGACAGGAAGTCCTTCGCCTCCTGCACCAGTTCGCCGTAACCCTCGTCGCTAACCTCATGGGTGCACGGTCCGGAACAGCGCTTGATCTGGTAGAGCAGGCAGGGCCTCGTGCGCGTTTCGAAGACGCTGTCGGTGCAGGTGCGGATAAGGAAGGCGCGCTGCAGCGAGTTGATCGTCCGCCCGACCGCGCCGGCCGAAGCGAAGGGTCCGAAATAGTCGCCCTTTCGCGCTCTCGCACCGCGATGCTTGAAGATCGCCGGCGCCCGGTGGTCGCCGGTGATGAGGATATAGGGAAAGGACTTGTCGTCGCGCAAAAGCACATTAAAGCGCGGCCGCAAGCGCTTGATCAGATTCGCTTCCAGAAGCAGCGCTTCGGTTTCCGTGCGCGTCGTCACGAATTCCATATTCGCCGTCTGGCGCACCATCTGGGCGATGCGATTGGAATGCACGCGGCCGACGGCGTAGTTGTTGACGCGCTTCTTCAGGCTGCGCGCCTTGCCGACATAGAGCACGTCGCCCTCGGCATTGAACATGCGGTAGACGCCGGGGCTGTTCGGCAGCCGCTTGACGAATTCGCCGATCAGTTCCGCGCCGAGGAGCCCGGTTTCATTGAGGCTGCCCGCATTCCAATCGACCGTCGCCGCAAGCGGCGCGGCGACGGAAGCGTCGCCTTCCACCTCGATATCGTCTTCGCTCTCGTCCGTGTCGTCGTAGAGAACGCCGCCATCCGGCAGCTTTCGTCCGTTCATTCCGTAATCTCCGCCACATCGGGCGTCTGCCAGGCGAGGTGCTGGCCGCCGTCGAGGGCAATCATCTGGCCGGTGATCGAGGGCGTGTCGTAAAGGAAGCGAATCGTTTGTCCGAATTCCTCCAGCGCCGGCCCTCGCTGCAAGATAAGGGCTGAGACCTGCGCTTGGAAGTCCTCCATCGCCTGCCGCTCGCTCGGCATCGAGGGGCCAGGGCCGATTGCATTGACGCGGATGCGTGGCGCCAATGCTTGTGCAAGTGTCTGCGTCGCCGTCCACAGCGCGGATTTGGAGAGGGTATAGGAATAGAAGCTGGGCCTCAGCGCCCAAACCCGTTGGTCGATGATATTGACGATCAGCCCCGCTGCCTCAGCGGGCATCTGCTGCGCGAAGGCCGCCGCAAGGATAGAGGGCGCACGGACATGCAGGTCGAAGTGCAATGCCCAGCTGGCGGCGTTGAAACTCCGCGCTGAATCATGCTGGAAGACCGACGCATTATTGACGAGCAGATCGAGCGGCCCGAGCGCTTCCGACGCCCTTGTAATGAGCTCGCCCGTTTCGCCGAGATCGCTAAGGTCGGCCTGCAGGGCGATCGCCCGATAGCCCTTCTGCCGCAATTCCGCCACCAGCGCTTCGGCCTCACCGATGGAGCCGTTCGCGTGGATCGCGACGGAAAAGCCATTTGCAGCAAGGTCTTCGGCGATTGCCCGGCCTATTCTTTTAGCAGCCCCTGTTATGAGGGCCGAGCGAAGTCTTTTGTGGTCCAAAATCTTGCCTTCTGATCCCGCGAGTCTGTACGCAACCTATATAGGGGGCAGCGAAGATTATATAAATAGGCTGTTCCAGTTGCGTCGGCGGGCCGGATATTCTATGTATTATTTAAGAATGCGATTTCCTAAAATAAGTATTTTAAGTTTAACTCTTCGGTAGGGTTAACAAAGTATATGTTGCGCCAAAGCAACATCGAATTTCGGCCATGCGGCAGCCACAATGATATCACAATTTGGCTCTTTCAAATCCGCATTTCAGTTCCAATTTCAGTCTCGATCCGGAAGGGACATCTGGCAATATCCCGCCAATGCTTCACTGATAGACAGTGATCAAGCGACGCGGGACTGAAAGGAGACTAAGTATGCGTGTACTCATTGCTGGCCTCATGGCCTCCGTTTTTGCAATTGCGGGCGTCTCGGCAGCTCAGGCGGCCGATGCCGTCGACCAGGTTCCGGAAGCACCGGTCGCCCAGGAAGCTCCGGTCAAGCCGGCTGGCAACTGGGAGGGCTTCTACCTCGGCGGCGCCGGCACCTATAACATGGGTGACTTCGGTTCCGACCGCCACACCTACGGTTTCGGCGGCCAGGTCTTCACCGGCTACAACTGGCAGCAGGGCCAGATCGTTTACGGCGTTGAATCCGATCTCGGCTACAGCGGCGACGACGTCTCCTCGGGCGGGGTCGAGAACAAGTATGGCTGGAACGGCTCCGTCCGTGGCCGCGTCGGCTACGACATGAACCCCTTCCTGCTCTACGGCACGGCCGGTCTTGCCATCGGCGACGTCAAGGTTTCCGACGACACTTCGGACGAAAGCAAGACGAACTTCGGCTATACGGTCGGCGCCGGCGTCGAAGCCTTCGTGACCAACAACATCACGACGCGCCTCGAATATCGCTACACCGACTACCAGAGCAAGGATTACGACCTCGACTCCGGCAGCTTCTCGCGCGGTTACGACGAGAACAGCGTCAAGCTCGGTATCGGCGTCAAGTTCTAAGCTGGTCGAATATCCGAACATGGAAAAGCCGGGCACGTCGCCCGGCTTTTTGCTGTCATCTCGTTGTTTCCGGGAGCTCAACCCTCAGACTTGAGCTCGCGGTGGGCAGGGAATTTCTTCTCGAACTGGGCAAGCCAGTCGATCAGCGGCGCATGATCGGCTTCCCACTGGTCCTTGAAGCGCAGCTCGAGATAGTCGAGCGTGGCGGCCAGCGCGAAATGTCCGCCATTGAGCTTCTTGCCTGTTTTCGGCGGATTGGCGCTGAGATGAGCGAGCCCGCTCGTCGCCTTCTTCCATTGCCGGTCGATCCACGGCTGGTGAATTTTTTCCTCGTCGCGGAAGCGCCGCTCGTAGACGATCGCCAGCAGGCAGTCGCAGACGCCATCGCAGAGCGCCTCGAGGATTTCCGCATCCGTGCGCTTGCCGTTCTTGGAAGGGTAGAGCCCGCCCTTCGTCAGCCGGTCGAGATAATGCATGATCGCCACGCTGTCGTATACCGAGATCCCGTCATCGGTCAGCAGCGTCGGGATCTTGCCGAGCGGATTGTTGTCCACCAGGATCGCCGGTCCGGTATTGGTGTCGACCCGGATGGCGTTCAGCTCCAGCCCCAGAAAATGCGCGGCCATCCGCACCTTGTTGGAATAGGGCGAGGCGGGTGAACAAAGGAGCTTCATGGGGAACACCTGATGAGATTGTGGAGCTGCGGCGCGGACTATTCCGCAAGCAGCTTAACGGGTCAATCGTCCTTGACCGCCTTGTTCTCGCCGCGCAGCCAGAAGGCGCGGTGCGAGGCGAAACGGTCTTGCGCCAGATGGTCCTTCAATGCGGGCAGCAATTGGTGCAACTCGTCCTTCAGCGTAAAGGGCGGGTTGACGATGACGAGGCCTGAGCCGGTCAATCCAGTAATGCCGCGGTCGCTGCGAACGGCAAGTTCGGCGCAGAGCATCTTCGGGATATCGAGCGCCTGCAGGGTCTCGTGGAATTCCTTGATCGGCGCGCCCTTCTTCAGCGGATACCACAGGCAATAGGTGCCGCTGGGAAAGCGCCGATAGGCCTTTTCCAGCCCCTCGGCCAACCGCCGATATTCGTCCTCCTCCTCGAAGGGCGGATCGACGAGCACGATGCCACGCTTCTCCTTCGGCGGCAAATGCGCGCCGAGCGCCAGCCAGCCGTCAAGTTCGGTGATGCGGGCGTGGTGATCGCCCTCGAACAGCCGGTGCAGCCTGACATAATCTTCGGGATGCAGTTCCATCGCCGACAGGCGGTCTTGCGGCCGGAACAGCATGCGCGCAAGTTTCGGCGAGCCGGGATAGAAGCGGATGCCGCCCTGCGGATTGAGTTCGCGGATCGCCGAGAGGTAGGGCTCCAGCAGTTCAGAAACCTGAGGGCCGAGGTCTGCCTCCATCAGCTTGCCGATGCCATCGAGCCATTCGCCGGTTTTCTGCGCTTCTTCCAAGGAGAGGTCGTAAAGCCCGATGCCGGCATGCGTGTCGAGCACGCGGAAGCCGCCATCCTTCTTCTGCATGTAGCGGATCAGCCGCGTCAGCACGACATGTTTCAGCACATCGGCAAAGTTGCCCGCGTGATAGATGTGGCGGTAGTTCATTTTTGCTGATGTCCGTATGAATTCGCGTCATGGGGAATTTTTGTGGCTTTTGGCCGTGCAAGCCTTGGAATATACAAATGCCATGAACATTGCGACCCCCATCCACGCCAAATCATCCAAGCCGGAGAATAGGGTAGGCCACACGGCCTGTCCGCATGACTGTCCCTCCACCTGCGCGCTGGAGGTTGAGATATCGGAGGATGGTCGCATCGGCCGTGTGCGCGGCGCGAACGACCATTCCTACACGTCGGGCGTCATTTGCGCCAAGGTCGCCCGTTACGCCGAGCGGCTCTACCATCCCGATCGCCTGATGCATCCCCTACGCCGCGCCGGCGCCAAGGGGGGAGGGCAGTGGCAGCAGATTTCCTGGGACGATGCGCTGGATGAGATCGCCGAAGCCTTTGTGAAGTCCGAGGCAAGGGACGGCAGCGAGGCGATCTGGCCGTATTTTTACGCGGGCACCATGGGGTGGGTGCAGCGCGATTCGATCGATCGCCTGCGTCATGCCAAACGCTACTCCGGCTTCTTCTCCTCGATCTGCACCAATCCCGCCTGGACCGGCTTTACCATGGCGACCGGCACGCTGCGCGGTCCCGATCCGCGCGAGATGGGCCGCACCGATTGCGTCGTCATCTGGGGCACCAATGCGGTGTCGACGCAGGTCAATGTGATGACGCACGCCATCAAGTCGCGCAAGGAGCGCGGCGCGAAGATCGTCGTCATCGACATTTACGACAATCCGACGATGAAGCAGGCCGACATGGCGCTGATCGTCAGGCCCGGCACCGATGCCGCACTCGCCTGCGCCGTCATGCACATCGCCTTCCGCGACGGTTACGCCGACCGCGAATATATGGCGAGATATGCCGATGATCCCGCCGGTCTCGAAGCGCATTTGAAAACCAAGACGCCGCAATGGGCCGCCGCTGTCACCGGCCTTTCGGTCGAGGAGATCGAAGCCTTCGCCAGCCTTGTCGGTACGACGAAGAAGACCTTCTTCCGCCTGGGTTACGGCTTCACCCGCCAGCGCAACGGCGCGGTCGCCATGCATGCGGCGGCCTCGATCGCTACCGTTCTCGGTTCCTGGCAATATGAGGGCGGCGGCGCCTTCCATTCGAACAGCGATATCTTCCGCATGAACAGTGCCGAACTGACCGGCCGGTCGATGAAGGATGCCGATATCCGCATGCTCGACCAGTCGCAGATCGGCCGCGTCCTGACCGGCGATGCCGTGGCGCTGCGCCACCGCGGCCCTGTCACGGCGATGCTGATCCAGAACACCAATCCCGCAAACATCGCGCCCGAGCAGCGCCTCGTCAGACGCGGCTTCGCCCGCGATGATCTCTTCGTCGCCGTCCATGAGCAATTCATGACCGAAACGGCTGAGATCGCCGATATCGTCATTCCGGCGACGATGTTCGTCGAGCATGACGATATCTACCGGGCCGGCGGCCAGAACCATATCCTGTTGGGGCCGAAGCTGGTCGAGCCGCCGCCAACCGTGCGCACCAATCTCTTCGTCATCGAGGAACTGGCCAAACGCCTCGGCGTCGCAGATCGCCCCGGCTTCGGCTTCACCGCCCGCGAGATGGTCGACCGCATCCTCGAATCGAGCGGCCTGCCGGGCTACGACCATTTCCTCGAACACAAATGGTTCGACCGCCAGCCGGCTTTTGAGGAAGCGCATTACCTGAACGGCTTTGCCCATCCGGATGGCAAGTTCCATTTCCGCCCGGACTGGATCAATCAGCCGGCGCCGAACAAGCCACCGGCGGCGATCGGCGCGCTCGGGCCGCACGCCGCGCTTCCGGCCTTCCCCGATCAGGTCGATGTCATCGAAGTCGCCGATTCCGAGCATCCCTTCCGTCTCGCCACGTCGCCGGCGCGCAACTTCCTGAATTCGAGCTTCTCCGAGACCAAGACCTCTCGCCAGAAGGAGGGCCGCCCTGAAGTGATGATCAATCCGGCCGATGCCGAAGCCAACGGCATCGTCCATGGCGATCTTGTCCGCATCGGCAACAGCCGCGGCGATCTGCGCATCCATGCCCGCATCACCACCGAAGTGAAATCCGGCGTGCTGATTGCCGAGGGGCTCTGGCCGAACAAGGCGCATATCGACGGCGAGGGCATCAACGTCTTGACCGGCGCCGACCCCGTCGCGCCCTATGGCGGGGCAGCCGTGCACGACAACAAGGTCTGGCTTCGCAGGGACGCAGTATGATGCAGCCAAAATCACGCGTGAAGATCGCCGGCGAAGAAACCCTGTCGAATGGATGGACGCGGTTGAGCAGCTATCTGCTCGACTATATCGATCGCAGGGGCGCAACCCAGCGGTTGAAGCGGGAAGTCTATCACCGCACACCGGCCGCCTGCATCCTGCTTTATGATCCGAAGCGCGACCTCGTCGTTCTCGTCCGCCAGTTCCGTCTTGCCGTTCATCTCAACGGCGATCCCGCCTGGATAATCGAGGTGCCGGCCGGCCTTCTCGACGACGACCATCCCGAAGCGGCAATCCGTCGCGAGGCGATGGAGGAGACCGGATACCACCTGCGCGATGCGCGCTTCCTATTCAAATCCTATACTTCGCCGGGTGCCGTCACCGAAGTCGTGCATTTCTTCGCAGCCCTCGTCGACACCGCCGACCGCGTCGCCGAAGGCGGCGGTCTCGACGAGGAACACGAGGATATCGAAGTCCTCGAGATCCCGCTCGGCGAGGCTGCGGCGATGATCGAAACCGGCGAAATATTCGACGTCAAGACGATCGTGCTTCTGCAATGGGCGCTGTTGAACAGGGCAACGCTGACGGGCTGATCGCGGTCATTCCGCGGGATCGCGACCGGTGAAATCTGCGGGGCAGGCGCATCGGATCATTTCCAAAGCGCAAGTTTCCGCTTTAAGACGATAAGGCGCGTAATTTCATACGACTGTCACGAAGCGGTTCTATCCGCTGCGGTTTGTCAATCGTCGGATGCGGTCAGGAGAAAGCCCATGTGGCTCAGCAATTTCACCCTCGTTCTCCCAAACGAGGTGGTGAGCGAAGGTTCCGTGCGTATTGAGGATGGCGTCATCGCCGAGATCAGGCCGGTGCCGGTCGCCGGTGCCGTCATCAATGGCGGCGGACGGCTGCTGATGCCGGGATTCGTCGATCTGCACGGCGACATGATCGAGCGCGAGATCGCCCCGCGGCCGAATGCGACGATGCCGATCGATTTCGGCATCCACGAACTCGACAAGAAGCTTGCCGCCGCCGGTGTCACCACGGCGTTTGCCGCCGTCTCCTTCGCGACCGAAAGCGTCTACGGCCACGTCCGCTCGCTGGAGACGACGTCCGCGGTGATCGAGGGCATCAACCGCTTGCGTGACGATCTGCTGATCGACCACCGTGTCCACGCCCGCTACGAAATCACCAATGTCGGCGCAGCCGCGGCACTCGAGCGCCTGCTGAATGCCGATCAGATCGACATGGTTTCGCTCACCGACCACACGCCCGGCCAGGGGCAGTACAACAACCTGCAGAGCTACATCCTCAGCATTTCCGAGCGCCGCGCCGTCTCCGAGGAAACGGCGGCGGAGATCGTCGCCAAGCGCATCGCCATGCGCAGCAATCCTGACATCGAGGCCAAGCTGAAGGAGATCGTCGCGCTGTCGCTGAAGCACAAGCTGTCGCTTGCCTCCCATGACGACGACAGCGTCGAAAAGGTCGCCGAGATGCACGATCTTGGCGTCACCATCAGCGAGTTTCCGGTCACCGCACCTGCGGCGGAGGAGGCGCGCCGTCGCGGCCTCTGGACGTTGATGGGCGCGCCGAACGCACTGCGTGGCCAGTCGATGTCGGGCAATCTCAGCGCGCTCGATGCCGCGAAGGCCGGCCTGCTGAGCGTCATCGCCGCCGATTATCATCCCGCAGCCTTCGTGCTCGGCATCTTCAAGCTTGCCGACATGGTGGAAGGCGGCCTGCCGGCAGCCGTTGCCATGGCGACCGGCAACGCTGCCCGCTCGGCCGGCCTGTCGGATCGTGGCGAGATCGCCATCGGCCAGCGCGCCGATCTGGTCGTGGTCGAGCCGGGCGATATCAACCGCATCCGCGCCACCTTCCGCGCCGGCCACTTCGTCTACAGCGACGGTACGTTGCATCCGTTAAGGGCGCTGGCGGCTTGATGCATGTCGCCCAAAAGTGCGGTTTTGGGACGAAGATATGCATAAAACAATGAGAGATGGCTGCCCCTCACCCTAACCCTCTCCCCGTAAACGGGGCGAGGGGACGTGCCATACGAGAGGTTGCGGCATGGTCCCTTCGCCCCGTTTACGGGGAGAAGGTGGCGGCAGCCGGATGAGGGGCAGCCATTCGATCCACGCGGCATTGGGACAAGCCCGAGCATCACGAAAGAAGAGTTTGTCACCAGTCTGAAGCGCGTCGCGTGGCGATGCGCTTCAGATGCGGTCGCCGATCAGCGAGATGAGTTGAGCCTTGGGCACAGCGGTCGAGGCCTCCGCGCCGACGGCCTTGCCGTCTTCCATCGTCACACGGCCTTCGGCAAAGAGCCGCAAGGCTTGTGGATAGATCTGGTGTTCGACGGTGAGCACACGCGCGGCAAGGCTTTCGGCCGTGTCGCCGGAAAGAACCGGCACGGCCGCCTGGCCGATCACCGGCCCCTCATCCATGCCTTCGGTGACGAAATGCACGGTGCAGCCGGCGATCCGCATGCCGGCGTCGATCGCACGCTGATGCGTGTGCAGGCCGGGAAACAGCGGCAGCAGGGAAGGGTGGATGTTGAGCATCCGGCCTTCATAACGCTGGATGAAGGTCGGCGTCAGCAGCCGCATATAGCCTGCCAGGCAGAGAATGTCGGGTGAAAGCTCATCGAGCGCCGAAAAGATCGCCGCCTCATGCGCATCCTTGCTGGCATAGTCCTTGCGGGGAAAGGCAAAGGTGGCGATTCCTTCGGCGGCAGCCTTGGCAAGCCCGCCGGCATCCGTCTTGTCGGAGATGACGCCGACGATCTCGGCCGGATAGTCGGCTGCCTTCGCCGCCGCGACCAGCGCCATCATGTTGGAGCCGCTGCCTGATATGAAGACGACGGCGCGTTTGCGCGGCGAGCTCATAGGGCAAGCGTGCCCTTGTAGACCGTGCCGGCAGCGCCCTCGTCGCGGGCGATCATGCGGCCGAGCGTGATAACCGTCTCGCCCTCGGCTTCGAGTGCCGCGAAAACCGTCGCGACATCCTCACCGGCGACGACGGCGATCATGCCGACGCCGCAGTTGAAGGTGCGCAGCATTTCCTTGGATTCGACGCCGCCTGTCTTGGCGAGCCATGAAAACACCGGCGGCACTTTGACGGCGGCAAGATCGATCTCGGCCGCCAGGTGCTTCGGCAGCACGCGCGGAATATTTTCCGGGAAGCCGCCGCCGGTAATGTGCGCCAGCGCCTTGATGGAGCCGGTCTCGCGGATCGCCTTCAGAAGCGGCTTCACATAGATACGCGTCGGCTCGAGCAGGGCTTCGCCAAGCTTCTTGTCGTCGGTGAACGGCGCCGGTGCATCCCAATCGAGGCCGGACAATTCGACGATCTTGCGCACCAGCGAGAAACCGTTGGAATGGACGCCGGAGGAGGCAAGGCCGAGGATTATGTCACCCTCGGCAATATCGCCGGATGGCAGGAGCTTGCCGCGTTCGGCAGCACCGACGGCAAAGCCCGCGAGGTCGTAGTCGCCGGAGGAATACATGCCGGGCATTTCGGCCGTCTCGCCGCCGATCAGCGCGCAGCCGGCCTCACGGCAGCCGGCGGCAATGCCGCCGACGATGGCCGCGCCCTGGTCGGGGTCGAGCTTGCCGGTCGCGAAATAATCGAGGAAGAACAGCGGCTCGGCGCCCTGTACCACGAGATCGTTGACGCACATTGCGACGAGGTCGATGCCGACGGTGTCGTGATAGTCGGCATCGATCGCAATCTTCAGCTTGGTGCCGACGCCGTCATTGGCGGCGACGAGAACCGGATCGGTAAAGCCTGCCGCCTTGAGATCGAAAAGCCCGCCGAAGCCGCCGATCTCGCCGTCGGCGCCGGGACGGCGGGTCGAGCGCACCGCCGGCTTGATCTTCTCGACGAGCAGGTTGCCGGCATCGATGTCGACGCCCGCATCGCTATATGTCAGGCCGTTTTTCCCAGACTGGCTCATGCTGGTCTCCGATGGCTATTTCCGGCGGCAAACGTGCCGCGTCATCTGCCGGTCGCAATTGCATGACAGGGGCTTTTATGCAAGCGCTGCATGGCGAAAGCCCCCAATTTCCCGCGTCTTCCTACCGCCTTTCCGGGATTTGGCGCGACAGGGTTGACCATCTTTGCGCCTGCATCCTATGTGCTCAATGGCCGCTTCGGATCGGATGCGGCGTCAGACGGCGACGAGCGATCAGCGGGGAAGCAATGCCACAGCAAGTCAGCGGCAACAGTCTCAAGCGTCAGATTTTCTTCTGGCTGGTGGTGCTCGTCTTCTTCATCGTCTTTCTCTATGTCTTCAGCTCGATCCTGCTGCCTTTCGTCGCCGGCATGGCGATCGCCTATTTCCTGGATCCGGTGGCAGACAGGTTGCAGCGGCTGGGACTGAGCCGCATGATGGCGACCATCGGCATTCTCGTCGCATTCGTGATCGTCTTCGCGCTGGCGCTGATGATCCTCATTCCGGTGCTGATCAGCCAGTTCAACGACTTCGCTCAACGTCTGCCGGGTTATATCAGCCAATTACAGCAGTTCATCGCGCACGCGCAGAATTCGCTGCTGCCGGACTGGGTTGAGAACCAGGTGGGCACGATCAAGGACAATCTCTCGGGCATCCTGTCGGAGGGCATGGGCTTCCTCACCGGGCTCTTTGCGCAGATCTGGAATTCCGGCAAGGCGATCGTCGACGTCATATCGCTGCTCGTCGTCACGCCCGTCGTCGCCTTCTACATCCTGCTTGATTGGGACCGCATGGTTGCCAAGGTCGACCAATGGATCCCGCGCGATTATGTCAGCGATGTCCGCCAGATCGCCAAGGAGATCGATCAGGCGATTGCCGGCTTCATCCGCGGCCAAGGCTCGCTCTGCCTCATCCTCGGCATTTATTATGCCGTCGGCCTCTCTCTCGTCGGGCTGAATTTCGGCCTGCTGATCGGCCTCTTTGCCGGCATGATCAGCTTCATTCCCTATGTCGGCTCGCTGGTCGGCCTCGTTCTCGCCGTCGGCGTGGCGCTTGTGCAGTTCTGGCCCGATTATCCGTGGATCGGCCTGGTGCTCGTCGTCTTCTTCAGCGGTCAGTTCCTGGAAGGCAACATTCTGCAGCCGAAGCTCGTCGGCTCCAGCGTCGGCCTGCATCCGGTCTGGCTGATGTTCGCCCTCTTTGCCTTCGGCGCGCTCTTCGGTTTCGTCGGACTTCTGGTTGCCGTGCCGGCCGCCGCCGCCGTTGGCGTCCTTGTTCGCTTCGCGCTTTCACGCTACCTTCAGAGCGATCTTTATTTTGGCGGATCGCTCAGTGGCCGCGCCAGGAAGACGAAATCAGTTCCCAATGAATGACGTGAAAAACGCTGATCCGAAGCGCAAGGCCGGAGAGCAACTGCCGCTGGTCTTTTCGCACGATGCCGCAAGCGGGCGCGACGACCTCCTGATCTCGGAGCGTCTCGCCGCCGCCGTTTCGATCGTCGATGCCTGGCCGGCATGGCCATCGCCGGTGGTCGTGCTCGCCGGCCCCGTCGGCTCGGGAAAATCGCATCTCGCCCGCATCTGGCGGGAATTGAGCGGCGCCGTCGACATCCACCCCGAGCCTGGCTCGGACGCGGCGGTTGCAGCTGCCGCCGGCCCGGTGCTGTTCGAGGACGCCGACCGCCTCGGCTTCGACGACAATGCGCTCTTTCACGTCATCAACAGCGTCCGCGAAAACGGCACCAGTCTGTTGATCACCAGCCGTCTCTGGCCGATGTCGTGGCCGGTTTCGCTGCCCGATCTGCGCTCGCGCCTGAAAGCGGCAACCGTCGTCGAGATCGGCGAACCCGATGAGGCGCTGTTGTCGCAGGTGATCGTCAAGCTCTTCGCCGACCGGCAGCTTTATATAGATGACAAACTCGTGCTTTATATCGTGAACCGGATGGAGCGGTCGCTGAACGCGGCCCAGACAATCGTCGAAAGGCTTGACCGGCTGGCCCTGTCGCGGGGCACGAAAATTACCCGGTCTCTTGCTGCCGAAGTATTGAATGAATTGGGAAATTCGGAACCGGCCGATTGACTGTCACAGTTCCGTCGTCAAACTGATATAATTGCCTTTGGCGATTGAAAACGGGGTAAGCGGACCATGGATAGCGCAGTCGCAGAACATCAGGAACTCACTCCGGAAATCAACGACAACACCCCCCCGCTGGAAGAGCTGCTCAAGAGCCCCGAGCGCTTCATCAACCGAGAATTCTCCTGGCTGCAGTTCAACCGCCGTGTCCTGGAAGAAACGCTGAATACCGAGCATCCGCTGCTCGAGCGTGTCCGCTTCCTGTCGATCTCGGCCGCCAACCTCGACGAGTTCTTCATGGTGCGTGTCGCCGGCCTCGAAGGCCAGGTACGCCAGAACATCGCCATCCGCAGCCCCGACGGCAAGACGCCGGCCGAGCAGCTCGATTCGATCCTGCAGGAGATCGACCATCTGCAGATGGAGCAGCAGGCCTCGCTCGCTGTGCTGCAACAATATCTCGCCAAGGAAGACATCCTGATCGTGCGCCCCGGCGCCCTGAGCGAGGGCGACCGCCAGTGGCTGGCCGCCGAATTCGAACAGGCGATCTTCCCGGTGCTGACGCCGCTGTCGATCGATCCCGCCCATCCGTTCCCCTTCATTCCGAATCTCGGCTTTTCGATCGGCCTGCAGCTCGTCAGCAAGAACGGCCGCGAGCCGATGACGGCGCTGCTGCGCCTGCCGGTGGCGCTCGACCGCTTCGTCCGCCTGCCGGATGATGGAAACACCATCCGCTACATCACGCTGGAAGATGTCGCCAACATCTTCATCCATCGGCTCTACCCGGGTTACGAGGTGCAGGGCTCCGGTACGTTCCGCGTCATCCGCGACAGCGATATCGAAGTCGAGGAAGAGGCCGAGGATCTCGTCCGCTTCTTCGAAACGGCGCTGAAACGCCGCCGGCGCGGCAAGGTTATCCGCATCGAGACCGATTCGGAAATGCCGGCGTCGCTGCGCCAGTTCGTCGTCCAGGCGCTGAGCATCCCCGATAACCGCGTCGCCGTTCTGCCGGGTCTTCTGGCGCTGAACACGCTGTCGGAGATCACCAAGGCGCCGCGCGACGATCTGCGCTTTGCCCCCTACAATGCGCGATTTCCCGAGCGCGTCCGCGAGCACGCCGGCGATTGCTTCGCCGCCATCCGCGAAAAGGACATGGTCGTCCATCACCCCTACGAATCTTTCGACGTGGTGGTCCAGTTTCTTCTACAGGCTGCGCGCGATCCTGACGTCCTGGCGATAAAGCAGACGCTTTACCGCACCTCCAACGACAGCCCGATCGTTCGCGCGCTGATTGATGCCGCCGAAGCCGGCAAGTCGGTGACGGCGCTGGTCGAACTCAAGGCCCGCTTCGACGAAGAGGCGAACATCCGCTGGGCGCGCGACCTCGAACGTGCCGGCGTCCAGGTCGTCTTCGGCTTCATCGAGCTCAAGACCCACGCCAAGATGTCGCTGGTCGTCCGTCGCGAGGATGGCAAACTGCGCACCTATTGCCATCTCGGCACCGGCAACTATCACCCGATCACCGCGAAGATCTATACCGATCTCTCCTACTTCACCTGCAATCCCGTCATCGCCCACGACATGGCGAACATCTTCAACTTCATCACCGGCTACGGCGAGCCGGAACAGGGCATGCAGCTCGCGATCTCGCCCTATACGATGCGCTCGCGCATCCTGCGTCACATCGAGGAAGAGGTCCAGCACGCCAGGAACGGTGCGCCGGCGGCGATCTGGATGAAGATGAATTCGCTTGTCGATCCCGACATCATCGACGCGCTCTATCGCGCCAGCCATGCCGGCGTCGAGATCGATCTTGTCGTGCGCGGCATCTGCTGCCTGCGTCCGCAGGTGCCCGGTCTTTCGGAAAAGATCCGCGTCAAGTCGATCGTCGGCCGCTTCCTCGAACACAGCCGCATCTTCTGCTTCGGCAATGGCCACGGCCTGCCGTCCGACAAGGCGCTGGTTTATATCGGCTCGGCCGATATGATGCCGAGAAACCTCGATCGCCGTGTCGAAACCATGGTTCCGTTGACAAATCCGACCGTCCACGAGCAGGTCTTGTCACAGATTATGCTCGGCAACGTGATTGACAATCAACAAAGCTACGAGATATTGCCCGACGGTACGTCGCGTCGCATGGAAGTGCGCAGGGGCGAAGAACCGTTCAATGCGCAGCAGTATTTCATGACCAATCCGAGCCTGTCAGGCCGTGGTGAAGCTCTGAAGTCCAGTGCGCCGAAGCTGATCGCCGGCCTGCTCGAAGGCCGCAACAACAAGTAATACTGGACCTAAATGGTTGAATCTGAAGCCCAGGGGCGCCTTCCGGGGATCGCCCCGGTCTCCGTCGTCGATATTGGATCGAATTCGATTCGTCTTGTCGTCTACGAAGGCATGTCCCGTTCGCCCACCGTCCTCTTCAATGAAAAGGTCCTCTGCGGCCTCGGCAAGGGTGTCGCCCTTACCGGCAAGATGGATGAAGACAGCGTCGCGCGGGCTCTGGCGGCGCTGCACCGTTTCAAGGCTCTATCCGACCAGGCGCGCGCCGCCACCATGTATGTGCTGGCAACGGCGGCCGCGCGCGAGGCAAGCAACGGTCCCGATTTCATTCATCAGGCAGAAACCATCCTGAACCGCAAGGTCCGCGTGCTCTCGGGTGAGGAGGAGGCGAAATTCGCTTCGCTCGGCATCATCAGCGGTTTCTACAATCCTGACGGCATTGCCGGCGATCTCGGCGGCGGCTCGCTGGAACTGATCGATATCAAGGGCAAGGAGTTCGGCAAGGGCATCACGCTGCCGCTCGGCGGCCTGCGCCTGTCGGAATATGCCGGCGGTTCGCTCTCCAAGGCCCAGACCTTTGCCCGCAAGCAACTGAAGACGGCAAAGCTGTTGTCGAAAGGCGAGGGCCGCACCTTCTACGCCGTCGGTGGCACCTGGCGAAACATTGCCAAGCTGCATATGGAAATCACCCATTATCCGCTGCATATGATGCAGGGTTATGAGGTGTCTTTCGAAGCGATGATGCTGTTCCTCGAACAGCTGACCGCGCGCGATTCCCGGGAGCCGGCGCTGCAGGTTGTTTCCAAGCACCGTCGTTCGCTGCTGCCCTTCGGCGCTATCGCCATGAAGGAAGTCCTGAGCGCGATGAAGCCGTCGGTGATTTCCTTCTCGGCGCAGGGTGTGCGCGAGGGATATCTTTATTCGCTGTTGTCGGAGTCCGAACGCCGCCTGGATCCGCTGCTTGCCGCGGCCGGCGAACTGGCGATCCTGCGTGCGCGTTCGCCGGAGCATGCCCGGGAGCTCGCGGAATGGACCGGCCGCATGATGCCCCTTTTCGGCATCCAGGAAACCGACGAGGAAAGTCGCTACCGTCAGGCCGCCTGTCTGCTGGCCGATATCAGCTGGCGCGCCCATCCTGACTATCGCGGCCTGCAGGCGCTGAACGTCATCGCCCACTCTTCTTTCGTCGGCATCAGCCATCCCGGCCGCGCTTTCATCGCGCTGTCCAACTATTACCGTTTCGAAGGCCTGCATGACGATGGCGCCACCGGCCCGCTGGCGCAGATCGCCACGCCGCAGCTCATCGAGCGCGCCAAGCTGCTCGGCGGCATGCTGCGCGTCGTCTACCTCTTCTCGGCCTCGATGCCCGGCATCGTCAAAAATCTGACCTTCCGTAAATCCTCGAACCCGGACCTCGACCTCGAATTCGTCGTGCCCCCCGAATATCGCGATTTCGCCGGCGAACGCCTGGACGGCCGCCTGCAGCAGCTGTCGAGACTGACGAACAAGCGGTTGGCGTTTCGGTTCGAATAAGTTTGATTTACAACCCGACTCGTGCCGAGCAGGCCCCCCTCTGGCCTGCCGGCCATCTCCCCCACAGGTGGGGAGATCACAAGTGGCATGACCTTCCCGCATCTTGAACGTTAAGCCGAGCTGAGCCGCTGATTGTTTGGGCGAGTCGTTGCGCCCAGCCAATCTCCCCACCTGTGGGGGAGATGCCCGGCGGGTGTCCGACCCGGATAGATAGGTAACAGAACGGACCGTTTACATAGGTGACAGTTCTCTAGCAGCCGGGAGGGC